>JALYOB010000359.1 GCA_030857085.1 Acidobacteriota bacterium
CGCTCCACCACTTTGTCGCCTTTCTTCAGGCCGGAGACGATTTCGACGTTGAGGCCGTCGGAGACGCCGGTTTTGATTTCGGCTTTTTTCGGCTCGGCTTTCGGGTCGGACTGGGGGAGCTCGACGGTCGTTTTCTTGCCGCCGTCTTCGAACGTCACGAGGCGTTCGGGGAGGACGAGGACGTCTTTCTTTTCGCGGATGATCACGTCCGCGTTGGCGGAGTAGCCGGCGCGGAGAGTGATTTTCTGGCTCGGGTCGAGCTCGATCTCGACGTCGAACAGCGTGGCCCCTTCTTTCTGCTGGGCCTGCGGTGCGATGCGCTGCACTTTGCCGGTCACGACGTCGGTCGGCAGCGCGCCGACTTTGATGCGCGCCTGCATGCCGACCGAGAGCTTGCCGACGTCGATCTCGTCGACCGTTCCTTTGAAGATGAGGTCGGACATGTCGGCGATGGTGGCCATCTCGGTGCCGGGCTGATAGGAGGTGAGCGGCACGATCGGGTCGCCTTCGTTCACACTGCGGGTGAGGACGGTGCCTGCAGCCGGCGCGCGGATGATCGATTCCTGTCCCGACGCGGTGAGGCGTCCGCGGCGGGTGAGCTCGCGATCCTGCTGCGCTTTGGTGAGTGCGACGCGCGCGAGCTCGAAGGCTTCTCGCTTCTGTTCGACTTCGGATTTCGGCAGCACGCCGCCCGCGGCGAGTTCGTTCGCGCGGTTGTAATCCGACTCGGCGCGACGGAAGGATGCGGACGCGGACTCGACGCGGCGATCGACTTCGGTGATCTCGAGCGGCGTCGGATCGGGCGCGATCTCGAAGAGCGGATCGCCCGCTTTCACGGTGTCGCCGACCTGCACGAGCGCGCGGCGGACGATGCCGGAGATCTTTGACTTGACCTGAAACTTCTGCCGCGGCTGGATCTGTCCGACCGCGACCGCCTTCTCGACGATCGTGCCGTTGGTGACCTCGACCTCTTTCAGACCGCCATCATTTTTCTTGCCGCTGCGCGCCACGGCGTACACGCCGACGCTGCCAAGCGCAAGGATGACGAGCAGGACGAGGATCTTTGCGAGTCTGGACATATGCGTCTCCCTGTGGAGGCGAATACGCCGGGTTTGGGGAAAAGTTGCAGCGCGCGGCTTTGCCGCGCGGGTGTCGGGTGTCAGGTGTCTGGGGTTTTACGCCTTGGACGTCACGACAGCCCCTCATCCGCCCTTCGGGCACCTTCTCCCCGCCCGCGGGGAGAAGGGCAACAGCATCGTTTCCCCTCGCCCCGCTTGCGGGGAGAGGGTGGCGCGAAGCGCCGGGTGAGGGGCTGTGATTTCGTAGCTGGCGCCTCGGCGTCAATGCCCAGACACCTGACACCCGACATCTCGCGGCGCGCGTCAGCGCGCCGCGTCGAGCGGCTCCACCGCCCTCGTCTCATCCAGATGTACCACCGCATCGAACTGCTCGCGCAGCGTTGCGGCAAAGTAGTGGGCGACCTGTTCCTGGTTGGGGAGGTAGAGGACGCCGACGGCGCGTTGCTGGCGGGGGGTGCGGACGGCGCGCGCTTCGACTTCTTTGAGGATCAGGTAAAAGCTCGGCAGCCCGGTCGAGTGGAGGATGGCGCCGTGGCTGCCGGGGAGGGAAGGGCGGAGCTGATGCGTTTCCGGCTCTCCACCCCACACGTTCGCCGCCATCACCGTTCCGGTGTTCGTGCTGAAGCCGACCGTGAAGCTCTCGCCGCGCGGCCAGTGCTCGCGCACGAGCTGTCCCATGTTCCACTCGCCGTATTGCGCGCGTCCCGTCGCGCGCGCGTCGCCGACGTGGCTGTTGTGCGCCCACACCACGATGTTGTCGTGGCCGTTGCGTTTGTAGAGGTAGTTCTGCAGCGCGGCCATCATCGCGACCATGTGCCGGTCGCGCAGGTTCCACGTCGACACCTGACCACGCTGTTCCTCCCTGTAATACTCCTCGGCATTCTGGACGACGCGCGCGTTCTGCTCGGCGAAGAAGAGCTCGTCGAGCTCGCGTTTGATCGTGGTCCGCTGCACGCGCTCATGAATCGTCCGCAGCTGCTGCCGCGCGGACATCGTGCGCACGCGTTCGGCGAACGCGCGGTCGACGTTCTGCAGATGCGGCAGGATCGCTGCGCGCGATTCTTCGAGTCCGTACAGATCGAGGCCATACACGCCGACTTTGATCGCCGCCGGCGGCAGCGCGTCGTTGTGCCTGCGAATCCATTCGACGAGATCGGCGAACTCGCGATTGCGCCACATCCATCGCGGAAAGTCTTCAAACCCGCCGAGCGCCTCGACCGCTGAACGATCTTCCGACGCACCGCGCACGTAGCGATCGACGCGCGCGGCATCAGCCCACTCCGCTTCGAGGGCGAGGGCGGTGAATTTCTTTTCTTCGATCAGCCGCTGCGTGAGGCGGGCGCGCTCGACGTAAAACTCGTGCGTTCCATGCGTCGCCTCGCCGAGGAGGACGAGGTGCGCGTTACCGATGGCCTGGAAGAGAGGATCGTAGTTGTCGATGGGATGCGCATGCGCCGTGAGGTTCGGCGGCGGCCCCGCATTCGGCGACGCGCAGGCAAGCGAGACGAGAAGAAGGAGAGGAAGAGCGCGGCGCATATATGCAAAAGACGGTGCGTCTGTTTTGCGCGTCGCGCAAAACAGAGGTGGCGAGTGGCGCGTAGCGAGTTGCCAGGGCGTCTTCGCCCGGGCAGCAGCGGCGTCGCGAGATCCAGAAGGTCGCGAGAATGCCCGCCACGTTCGGCGCGCCCGGCAGATCGCGCGCATCCGCCGGCCGCGCAATGGCGGGCATGAACCCAATCGCAAGTGCCGCCGCACTCCTAGATCGGCGGCCCGGGCGGCACTGCGGGCATGCGCGGGAGTTGCCACGCTTCCGCGGGCCGGTTCAGAAACCGCTCGATGTCATCCCGCGTCAGGCGGCGATGGGCCGCTTCGGCGGCGTCCATGGTGGCGGGGGTGGTGAGGCGATCGCGGAGGCGGCGGAGCGCGTCCGTTGCTTCGGCGCGGACCTGCGGAGCGGCGTCGCGATTTGCGGCGAGTTCCGCGAGGCGATTCACCAGCAGCGAGCGGGTTGCGCGCGTGATGCGGCCTTCGCGCGATGCGTTCGCGATCAGCGCCTCCGTCACGTCGCGCATCGTCAGGTTGTCATCCTGCTGCGTGAGGCGCGCCGAGCGTGCGGGATCGAGGAGCGCGGTGATGGTGATGTCGGCGGACGTCATCGCTGCCGCGATCGGATCGAAGACCGGATCGGTGCGGCGGGGGAAGAGCTCCGTATTCGCGTCGCCGTGCGCGTACGAAGGCGGCGGGATGAGATCGAGAATGCGTTTCGGAATCTCGAGGAACGACGGCTCGAGTGTGGTCATGATCACGTCGAGTGCGGCGCGTTGCTGTTGCGCGGGGACGGTTACCTGCGCGGTTGCGCTTGTGGTTGGTTCCTTCACCGCGTACGTGAAGTACACGCCGCCGATCGACTTCGCCGTGGCTTCGAGTTGATAGCGGTGGTGGAGATAGAGCGGCACCAGCGTTTCTTCGAGCGAAGAGAGCGGCTGTCCCATGTCGATGTTGCTCAGGCCAAAGTGCTCGAGCGCGATCTTGCGCACTTCCATCTCGTGGCGCATCGAGCCGACGGGCGTCTCGTTGCCGGTGTCCCACACCGATCCGAGCGGATGCGCGCCGCTCACGGGACGGGAGTGGGGATCGGAGATGAACAGCGGCACTGCGCGCGCGAGCGTCTGCAGTTCTGCTTCGTTCGCGACGGGCATGTAGCCGTAGCGGATCGCGGCGAGGTCATAGGCGCCAACGCCGCGCGCATACGCCTCGGAGAGATCGAGCGAGTCGCCGACGATCTTCACGTGCGGCGCCGGATAGTCCATGACCGAGGCGCGGTTGTAGGTCGAGGCGGCCATGTTGTGATCGAGGCCGAGCGTGTGGCCGACCTCGTGCGCCGCGAGCTGGCGGATGCGTGCGAGCGCCATCATCGACGGACTCGTTTTCGGGTCGAGCGTGTCGAACTCCGCTTCGAGTCCGCGCGCGAGCATGACGTCCTGGCGGATGCGCAGCGATCCGAGGGAGACGTTGCCTTTGATGATCTCGCCGGTGCGAGGGTCGGTGACGCTCGCGCCGTACGACCAGCCGCGCGTCGAGCGATGCACCCAGTTGATCACGTTGTAGCGGATGTCCATCGGATCGGCGTCGGGCGGGAGCACCTTCACCTGAAACGCGTTGCGGAAGCCGGCCGCCTCGAATGCCGTGTTCCACCACGACGCACCTTCGACGAGCGCGCTGCGAATCGGCTCGGGCACGCCGTTGTCGACGTAATAGATGATCGGCTGCACCGGATCGGACAACGCCGCGGCCGGATCTTTTTTCTCGAGACGATGGCGCGCGATGTAGCGCTTCGTGATCGGGCCGGTGAAGGGGGAGGCGTAGTCGTAGAACTCGATGCCGAAGAAGCCGACGCGCGGATCCTGACGGCGGGGCTCGAAGCCGGGCTCGGGCAACGCGACGAACGAGTGATGCTCGCGCACGGTGACCGAATCGGCGCTCGGTGCGACGCCGCGAATGAGCGCGCCGGTGCGGTCGGCAGCTGCGAACGTGAGGGTCACTTCGACTTCGGTGTTGCGCGGGAAGGCTTTGGTGCGGGGGAGGTAGATCGCGCTGCGATTGCGATCGAGCGAATACGAGCCTTGTTCGGCTTCACGCAGACGGCGCGCGACGCCGTGCGCGTCGGTGAGGAAAAAGTCGGTGGCGTCGACGAGCACGCCGCGCGCGGTGGTCGACTCGACTTTGAAGCCGGCGAGGATCGATTGTGCGAACGATTCTTCGACCGCGCGGCGTTCCGCGGCATCGTTGCTGAGGGCGCGGAAGGAGGTGTTCGGCTCGATCATCAGCACGCGCGGGCCGACGCGTTCGAAGCGCACCAGATGCGTTGCGCCGAGCTGGCCGCGATCGAGGCCGATGGGATTGGAGCCGACGCCGGCGGCGAGGGAGACCTGCCAGATCATCTCCTCGCCGAAGCGGGTGATTTCCATGAGCAGCTTGCCGTTCTCGGCATCCCAGCGAAGGGGGACGAATCCGTCGAACGTCTGCTGGGCAGGAGCAGGTGCAGGCTGCGGATTGGCCGGCCGCGCGTTGCTCGTGGCGCAGGCGGTGAGAAGAAGAAGGACGAGGGCGGCGCGTCGCATGGCGCGAAAGTATAGTTTTGGAGTGCGGCGGCA
>JALYOB010000360.1 GCA_030857085.1 Acidobacteriota bacterium
GAGTACTTTCGCCGGGTTGAAGCGAATGGCGCGTGGATCGAGCCGCTGCGCGGAGATTCACCTGCGGAGCCGCAACCAACGGGTGGCGCGCTGTACCGGATCTGGCCGAGCGGCTACCAGGAGCAGCTCGCGGAGTTCACGTGCGGCTCGGATCAGTGCGCGAACGTGCTCGTCGCCGATGACGGCCATTTCGTCACGTATGACCCGTTTGGCTGCGACAAGACGGCCGAGCTGCTGACCATCCGCGGCACCGACGGGTCGGTCGTACGCACGTTGCGCGTCCTCGATGTCATGACCCCAAACGACCAGCAGTGGCTTTGCCGCGGCTCCGAGGATGACGTCCGCTTTGTTGTCGACGGAGCCACCTTGCGCATGAGGATGCTCGTGACGGGCGGCCGGTGGGACGCGAGCGATGCGCGCCATCACGACATCGATGTCGACCTGCGCAGCGGGAAAGTGCGGGCGCCGGAGAACGATCTCTGTCCCGCCTCTTACCGCGTCACAGCCGAGGCGGATGACCGGTGGCGCGGATTGCGGAGCGATCCCGACGTCGTCACGGTCGGTTCTCAGGCTCTGCTCGATCGCGCCGTCGCGCGCGTCCTGCCGGAGTATGCGATCGTGGCGCTGAAGGCGAGGATGTCCGGGACCGCCGTCGCGCAGGTGATCGTCGGTACCGACGGCAACGTCGAAGAGGTTTCGATCGTTCAACCGCTCCCGTTCGGGCTCGACGACGGAGTGCGCACAGCAATGAAAGAGTGGAGATTCACCCCCGCACCGACCCGCGTCGCGGGCGTGCTCGCGTTCCGCTTCGAGATCCTGCGCGCCCCGCGACTCACGACGTTGTATTGACGCCGCCGCGCGCGAGCGCGCGATTTCGTAAGAAGCGCTCTCCGTGGGTGAGCCGGTGGATTCGCGTGCACTGAGCCGACGTCTACGTACTCCGCGATCGGGTGAACGCGATCTGAGATCGCATTCACTGTCCTCCAGGCGAGACTCACCCCATTCGCGATGGAGTGAATGCGATCCGAGATCGCATTCACTGTCCTCCAGGCGAGACTCACCCCACGCGCGATGGAGTGAATGCGATGTGAGATCGCATTCACTGTCCTCCAGGCGAGACTCACTCCATGCGCGATGGGGTGAATGCGATGTTCGACTGCATTCACTGTCCTCCAGGCGAGACTCACTCCATGCAGGATGGGGTGAGTGCGATGTTCGACCGCATTCACTGTCCCCCAGGCGAGACTCACTCCATGCGCGATGGGGTGAATGCGATCGCGGGCGGCGCTACTCGCACCGCACATCCGGAGAGACGCCATCGAGCGTGATAGCGTTTTCGATCGAGCGACAGCTGCAATGGAGAGACGATGACGACGTTCGAGACGCAGAGGCAGATCCCCGCAACACCGGCGGCAGTATTCGCGGCGATCTCGGACGCGCAGCGTCTTGCGAAGTGGTGGGGGCCGGACGGCTTTACCAACACGTTCGAGACCTGCGACTTCACGCCCGGCGGGATGTGGCGGTTCACGATGCATGGTCCGGACGGCGCGAACTACGCCAACGAATCGGTGTTCGCGGAGATCGAGCCGGACAAGCGTGTCGTCGTCGACCACACCTCGCCGCCGCATTTCCGGCTGCTCATCGAGCTGACGGAATCGGAAGGCGGCACGCTCGTGCACTGGGTGCAGACGTTCGAAGACGCGGGCGTTGCAGCCGCGGTTCGCCACATCGTCGAGCCCGCGAACGAGCAGAACCTGACCCGTTTGACGCACGAGGTGGCTTCGGTCTGATTCGGCGGTTCACGCCCGTTCTGCCGCGCGCGAGGTCACGATGTCGTGCTTCGCCGCCCACGCGGTCACGTCCTGCTTCTGAATCGCCGCGGCCATGAGCGCGGGAAACAGATCCGGAGTGCAGGCGAACGCCGGGATGCCGAGGCGGGCGAACTGGGCGGCGTTCTGATGGTCGTAAGAAGGCGCGCCGTCGTCGGAGAGCGCGAGCAGTGCGACTGCGTTCACGCCGCTCGCCACCAGTGTCGCGGCGCGGCGAAGCATCTCTTTCGCGTCGCCTCCTTCGTACAGATCCGAGATCAGCACGAGGATCGTCTGAGAGGGACGATCGATGATCTGCTGGCAGTACGACAGCGCTTGATGGATGTCCGTGCCGCCGCCGAGCTGTACGCCGAACAGCAGATCGACAGGATCCTTCAATTCGTCGGTGAGATCGACCACCGCCGTGTCGAAGACGATCATGCGCGTGCGCACGGCGCGCAATGACGCGAGCACGGCGCCGAACACGGCCGCGTAAACGACCGACGACGCCATCGAGCCGCTCTGGTCGATGCACAGCACGATGTCGCGCAGCGAACTTTGCTTCCGGCCGAAGCCGATCGCGCGCTCGGCCACGATCGTCTTCCGTTCCGGAATCCAGTTCTGCAGATTCATGCGAATCGTGCGCGGCCAGTCGATTTCGCTCACGCGCGGGCGAAGGTTGCGCGTGGCGCGGCTGAGACTTCCTTTCACCGCCTGCAGCATCGGATTGCGCAGCCGCTTCTCGATGTCTTCGACGACTCTGCGCACGACCATGCGCGCGGTTTCTTTCGTCCGATTCGGAATGACGTTCCGGAGCGACATGAGCGTCGTCGCGAGATGGATGTCCGGCTCCGCCGCCGCAAGCAGTTCCGGTTCGAGCAGCATCTGCCGCAGCTCGAGCCGATCGAGCGCATCCTGCTGCATGACCTTCACCACGGACGACGGGAAGTATTTGCGGATGTCGCCGAGCCACCGCGCGACATTCGGCGACGAGCCTCCGAGGCCGCCTTTGCGGTCGGAGTCGTAGAGCGCGCCCAGCGTGGCATCGAGGCCGGGATCTTCGCCGCGGAGCTCGACCGGCATCGCGCCCGCCGCCGGCGCGCCGAGGGCGAGACGCCAGCGGCGCAGGCGTTCGTCTTCATTCATGAGTCGTGACTCCGAGGATGTGCGCGAGAAGCGGAAGCACGCGCGCGGCGCGTTCTTCGTTGAGCTGCAACGTGGCCATCGATGTCGCAGGTGCAGCGGCGCCGCGGCTGAGTTTTTCGGCGAGCACGCGACGCTCCGGCGCTTCGAAACGGGCAAAGGCGCGGCGGATGAGCGGAAGCGTTTCGATGAATGCTTCGCCGGCGAGGGAGGTGATCCAGCGATCAACTGCGCCGAGGATTGCTTCGTCGTGGATGAGAATCGTCGCGCTTCCCCGCAGCACCCCTTCCAGCCAGGCCGCCGCCTCGGACGTCGTTGCGCCGCGCGACAGCTCGACGCTCGCGCGGCGCTCCAGCTCCGCCGCGTCGATCGCATGCTGATCGGCGAGCGCGCGGCAGCACCAGCCGCGCACCAGCGCATGCACGGCGCCGTCCTTTGCGAGCCGATCGAGCAGCGCGAGCCACTCCTCGCGCATGGTCTCCCGTTCGAGCAACTGCACCGCGTCATGCACGCCGCCGATGCTTTCGAGCGTCGTTGCGGCCGCGTCGTCGCCGAGTGACGAGCACGCGCCGGACAGTCCGACCACGACGCGCTCGAAGATCCCTTCGAGCACCGGCAGGAGCCGCTCGCTCGTCGTGCCGCGCACATCGCCATAGCGCGCCACGCGCGCCAGCGACGGGATCGCGTTCATGAGCTGCACGACTTCTGCGGAAACCGCAGCCTGCGATTGCACGGCGTCGACGACCGTCTCGGTCGCGGCGGGAAGTCCTGCGAGCACGGTCGCGTGCAGCAGCGCAGTCAGCTCCGAGAGATCGCGGCTCGTCGACGCGCGATGCGCCGCGAAGGCCGTCGCCGCAGACTCGCTGTCGTTTCCCCAGACGTTCGCCTCGATGATGCGCAGCGGAAACTCGACCTGCCACTGCAGCTGCCACGGCTCGTGAAACGTCCCCGACTTGCCGCGCACCGCTTCCGGCGTGCCCCACGGGATGCCGAGGAGCTGGAGCTGGTGGAGAAGGCGGCTGCGTGCTCGGTCGTTTTCTTCGCGCAGGTCGAGCTCGAGGCGCTTCACTTCGGTCGATGCTTTGAGCCGCAGCTTCTTCTGCTTTGCTTCGATGTCGCGTTGCAGCGGCACGGCCGGCGTGTCCGGCGGCACCTGGCCGATCGCTTCGCCGATCTCGAGCTTCTCGCGAATGAGCGCCATGGGCGTTGCATCGCCGCGACAGAGCACGGACAGGATTGCGTCATTGAGTTCGCCGAGGCCGGGCATCGGCAGATCGCGCATCGACGCGAGCGCCTCGGCCAGACGCACGCTCTCGATGATGTTCGCGGACGACGCATCGAGATCCTGTTCGCGCAGCAATTGCGCCGCGCTCGCGATCCAGCGGATCGACGCCCGGTCGCGCGACGTCCAGAGATGGCGATACCAGCTCGGCGACGTCACTCCCGCGCCATAGCCGCTGCGAAACGCGAGGCGCGAGTAGCTCCAGGGAATCCACGTGCACGCGACCTTCACTTTGTCGCGGCCGCGCAGCAGATCCTGGTCGTGCTTGGCGGTGGTGAAGGAAGGGTCGAGCACCGGCGCGTGCCATGCGCCGCAGACGACGGCGATGCGTTCGAATCCTTCGCGCACGGCATTGCGGATCGCGCCGCGCATGGCCGCTTCGCGCACCGCGTCCTCGGGTTGCGTCTCGCTCGTCGCGCGCAGTTCGCGCATCGCTTCGAGGATGGCGTCGAAGAGGCCGACCGAGTCGACGCGCTGCTCGATCTGATGCTCCCACCACAACTCGCGATCGGTGTACCCCGCGGCCTCGGCAAGTACGCCGAGCGGATCGTCGCGCATCTCGGTTTCGCTCGTCTCTTCGAACGGCTTCGCGAGATGCAGCGCCATCGGCAGATCGATGAAGCGCGTCGGCAACTGCCGCTTGACGCCGTATTCGAGCGCCTGCCATTCGGGCGAGAACTCCGCGAACGGGTAGTACACCGCGCGCCGCGGCTCGTCCGGCACATACAGCAGCAACGCGACCGGCGGCACGAGCTCTTCGCGCGCCAGCATCCCGAGCCACGGCTCCGCCTCCGGCGGCCCCTCGACGAGGATCGCATCGGGCTGCAACTCCTCGAGCGCCGCACGCAACGCGCGCGCGCAACCGGGACCGTGATGGCGAATGCC
This sequence comes from Acidobacteriota bacterium, assembly GCA_030857085.1. Lineage (GTDB taxonomy): Bacteria > Acidobacteriota > Thermoanaerobaculia > Gp7-AA8 > Gp7-AA8 > QHVT01. Next base: position 5,119 of record JALYOB010000360.1, read on the forward strand.
GAAGAGGTGGATCATTTTTGGGTTCCTCGGAGTTCCTCGGAGTTCCTCGGAGTTCCTCGGAGTTCCTCGGAGTACCTCGGAGTACCTCGGAGTACCTCGGAG
>JALYOB010000790.1 GCA_030857085.1 Acidobacteriota bacterium
TCGCGTTCAGCGCGGCGCTCATTTCGAGATACCGAACAGCCTCATCCGGCTTGCCCAGCTTTCGTGCACAGATTCCCAAGTTCCCGAGGACGCGTGCGTGGGTGTCGACAAACTCCGTGTCCGTCAGTTGCGCGTCGAGCTGCCGCAGAACTGCGTCAGCTTTGGAGTACTCGTTTCGACTGAACAACAAGTGGACCTCTGCCAAACGCGCAGAAGCCCCTCGATCGACATCAGAGAAAACGTCAAAGATCTGAGCGCTCGATTCCGCTACGCACATCGCGTCGTCGATCCGCTCGAACGCCCTCAGCACAAGTGATTCGACTATACCGAGGCGCGCCGACTCATAAGTGTCTGATGCGAAGCCGACGAAAGCAGCATTCGCCGCTGCGATGGCCCTCCGCGCATCGTTGAACGAGCCGACGTAATAGAGGGTGTACGCGTGATTTCGCCAAGCGCTGCCGCGAAGAAGCGCCGTGTTTTGCGAAGCAGGCGCGTCGAGACCATCCGCAATCTCCACCGCCATCCGTGTCATCTCCACCGCATCCGGCGGCATCTGCATCACCGCGTCGTACGCCGCCGCAATCAACCCCCTCACCACCCCCGCCGTCCGCCACTCCGGATGCTCATGCAACCGCGGCATCCACGTCTCCCGCGGTCCGGCCAGCAATTCCGGCAGGATGAGGGCGGCGCGGGCGTCTTCGTCGGTCATGCGGTCGGCGAAGGCGCGGAGCGTGGCGATGGTCGAGGGAACGGCGGCGGTGCGGAGCTCGCGCGTGTCCCAGACGTCGCCGTCCGTCAGCGCCTCCGCGATCAGGCGGAAGGATTCGATCTTTTCGGAGCAGGGGGTGCAGGACGGCAGGTGCGTGTCCGTCGCGGCGCGGTTCGATTCGAGGAGCGAGATCAGGGCTTCGTCGTCGTAGTGCCGTTCGATCATCGCCGCACCGTCACTTCTTCGGTTCGCCCTGAACCGCCGTGATGCTCATGTAAATCTCGCGCACCCGTTTGAGACAGTTGTGGATCAACTTCTCCGCGTAGCGGTTCGTCGTCTCCAGTTCCCGCGCCACGTCGCCGGCCGAGCGGCCTTCGAAATAGTGCAGCCAGAGCGTTTCGCGGCAACGCGGCTGGAGGTAATCGAGCGCCTGACGCAGCGTCAGCTTCTTCGCGAACTCGTCGGCCAGACCGAGCGAGCCCGGATCCGACTTCTCGCTGAAATCCTCCGGCAGCGACTCGGTTCGCGACTGCGCGCGCCAGTAATGCCGGCTCGCGTTGCACATCGCCGCCACGAGCCACGCGCGCACGTTGTCGATCTTCGTCCCCGTCTGCAGGAACGAGAGAAAGACGTCCTGGATCAGATTCTCCGCGTCTGTATCGGGGATGCGGAACTTCCGGCAGGCGACAAAGAGGAGCAGCGTGCGGTGCTCGAGGTAAAGAGCCTCGACGTCATCCGCAGCACTCGAAGGAGGAGGCGCGGGTTCCGTGGTGCGGGACTGCGTCTTCTTCTCGCTCCGCGTGCGGGCGGCGGCAGGAGAAACGTCGGTCGCATTGTGTTCGAGCACGGCAGGCTTCCCTTCGCGCAATTGCTCCGTGGACCGTTGCAGATTCGCTGACTTTAGACTCATCTCACGTTACCACGTTTCTGCCGCGGAGGAGACGCTCCGGAAAGAAGGCGTTCCCTCCAGACGACCGATTTGGACACGTCAAGGTTAACCGATTTCAGTCAGATTTTCCGGATGTATGGACATCATCGCATGAATCGAGGCTTCGATGCTATCCTCCGCCGCCGACATGAACGCCGATCACAACCGCTCGCTCGTGAACGAGACCTGGTCCGCCTCGATCGTTCCCACGCTCGAGCAGTACATCCGGATTCCCAACCAGTCGCCTCTGTTCGATCCCGAATGGAAGCGCAACGGCCACATGCATCGCGCCGTCGATCTCGCCCGCAAATGGGTCGAGTCGCAGCAGATCAAAGGCCTGACCATCGACGTGCATGAGATCGAAGGCCGCACGCCTGTGATCTTCATGGAGATCGAAGGCGACGCGAAATCGACCGTGCTCATGTACGGCCACCTCGACAAGCAGCCCGCGATGGTCGGCTGGGAAGAAGGACTCGGACCGTGGACCCCGGTTCTGCGCGACGGCAAGCTCTTCGGCCGCGG
>JALYOB010000791.1 GCA_030857085.1 Acidobacteriota bacterium
GCACCGACGCGGACGCCGTTCGAGCTCAGTTGGTAATCACGGACGCTCTGCTCGTGGACGCTCGTCCGCTTCTTCAGCATCGAGATCGCGCGCCGGAAGGTGCCGCGGATCTCGTAGTAGCGGAGCAGAATGACCGCGTCGGCGAGGTAGCTGACGTCGACGGGCGAGGACACCTGCCCGAGTGCTCCATGCTGCGACACGATCAGAATCGTGGTGACGGCGGCGTCATTGAGATAGCTGAGCAGCTCGTGCAGGTGCAGCGTGAGGAACTGCTCTTCCGGCATCGCGTTGAAGTAGCCATTGAGGCTGTCGATGATGACGATCGAGGTTTCGTCTTTCTCCACGACCGTGCGGACGGTGTACGCGAACTCGCCGGCCGACATCTCGGCCGGATCGATCTGCTGAACCGTGAAATGGCCGCTCTCGATCAGAGGGGGAAGGTCGAAGCCGAGCGATGCCGCCCGCTTCATGAAGACGGTGCGGTGTTCCTCGAAGATGAAGAACACCACGCGCTCGCCGGCCAGCGCCGCTGTGGTTGCGAACTGCAGGGCCAGTGATGACTTGCCTACCCCTGCCGGCCCCATCGCCATCGTGGTCGAGCCGCGCTCCAGTCCTCCGCCGACGAGAGCGTCGATCTCCGCGATGCCGCTGCTGATCGAACCGGCCTCGCGGCTGATGGTGTGCTGACCGGCGCTCAATCGCGGGAAGACGGTCAGCCCCCCCTTTTCGATCGTGAAGTCGTGATAGCCGCCGCGGAACGAGACGCCGCGCATCTTCACCACCTGGAGACTGCGTCGCGTGTTGCCGTATGTCGGCGCGGTGACGGCGAGGGTGATCACTCCCTCGGCGAGACCCTGCACTTCGGAGTCGCCCTTCGCGAGCGGGTGGTCATCGAGGACGAGCGCCGTGATCTCTCTGTCGCGAAAAAAGTCCTTCAGAGTCAGCAGTTGCTTTCGATACCGAAGCGGGCTCTCGGCCAGAAGGCGAATCTCTCCGAGGGAGTCGATCACCACCCGGTCCGGCTGGCGATCATCGATCGCCGTCAGGATGGCCTGGACAGTCTTAGCCAGCTCGACCTCGGATGGTCGGAAGATCGTCGTGTCTGCGGACCTGGCACTTCGAAACTGCTCGTACACGTCGATGGAAGAGATGTCCCATCCATGCGAGCGCGCCACGCGCTCCAGATCGCGCGCGGAAGCGGACAGAGTCACATAAAGCGTTTTTTCGCCGCGACTCACTCCTTCCAGGAGGAACTGAAAGGACAGCGTCGTCTTTCCGGAACCGGGGTCGCCCTGAACGAAGTACATCTGGTGCCGGGGGAGTCCGCCACGCAGGATTTCGTCGAGGCCAGCGATGCCAGTTGGTGCGATTTCGTCCTGCATTCAGCCTTTGGACCCTGCAAGTCTCCAGCCGCGAGACTGGCACAGGCCCCGCCCGCGGCTCAATACGTGCATAACCCGAAGTCGTCCCGTCTCACATCTACGACTGACCGCGCCTGACGATCGCGTCCGGTTGAAAACCAGGAGCGATCAATGACTGAACCTCTCCACCCGCCGCGCGTTCGAAGTACGGCCGCTCCTGGCGCCGCGAACCACCCGATCGACGCCCCGTTGCGCGAGACGCCGGCGCCGCCTGAATTCTCACAGGATCTGTTCGACACGATCCGGGAACCGCTGCTGATCCTCGACGGCGGACTGCGGGTTCACGCAGCGAACCGTGCTTTCTACGAGACGTTTCATGTGTCGGCAGCGGACACGGAACACCAGCTGATCTACGAGCTCGGGAACGGGCAGTGGAACATCGCGGCACTTCGCACGCTGCTGGAAGACGTCGTGCCTGCCAGCTCCGTGTTCAACGACTTCGAGCTCGAGCACGACTTCCCGTCGATCGGGCGACGGGTGATGCTCCTCAATGCGCGCAAGCTTCGTCAGGGGCGGCACGAAGAGCTGCTCGTCCTGGCGATGGAAGACGTCACCGACCGGCGCCGAGGCGAAGGAGAAATTGCGAAGGCGAAGGAAGCTGCCGAAACGGCCAATCGCGTGAAGAGCCTTTTCCTCGCAAACATGAGCCATGAGCTGCGGACGCCGCTGAACGCGATTCTCGGCTACTCGGACATGCTGCTGGAGGAAGTCGCGGAGATGAACCTGCCGCAGTTCAG
>JALYOB010000792.1 GCA_030857085.1 Acidobacteriota bacterium
CCGCGACACTCGTGCGAAATGACGGACTGTGTCGCGGAGGCTTGGCCTGCAAGCGGGATCCGGGGCCCGCGGCCCCGGCCGCCGGAGGCCCCTCGTGGAACTCGTGTGGTGAATGCGCGTGTTGTCCATTACGATGCCGCCCGTGGCGACCCGCGCTCCAGCACCGGCGACCGCGCCTCCCAATGCGCGGTCGTACCAGCAACTTCTCACCAAGCTGCTGCGTCACGGTGCGTTTCCGCAGCTGCGAAAAATCATCGAGAAAACGCTGCCCGCCGACCTCTCGCCGGTGCTGCCGCTGCTGCTCGAAGAAGATCGCAAGCGCATTCTTTCGCTGCTGATCGAAGCGGGAAAATCGGCGCGCGCGCTGCTCGATCTCGACGAGCCCGATCTCTACGAAATTCTCGAATCGCTCGATGATGCGACGCTCGCATCGATCTGCAGTTCGTCGGCTCCCGATGACGCGGCCGACCTCCTCGACTTCCTGGACGAAGAACGCCGCGGACGCATCTTCGAGCTCCTCGGCGCGACGCAGGGGGCAAAGCTCGAGTCGCTGCTCGAAGGGGAAGAAGAAACCGCCGGGTCGCTGATGAACACCGAGTTCCTCGCGCTCGACGAGGATCTCACCGTCCTGCAGGCCATCGAATCGATTCGCCAGTACCCGCGCAAAGACTCCTTTTTCTACGTCTACTGCGTCGACAGCGATCATCACCTCGTCGGCGTGCTCTCGCTGCGTAGTCTCATTCTCGCGAACGCGAGCGCGCAGCTGCGCAACCTGATGGTGCAGAGCGTCGTGCGGACGCAGATCGACTCCAGTCCCGAAGAAGTCGCGCAGCTCGTTTCCAAGTACGACCTTCTGTCGATTCCGGTCGTCGATACACAGAATCGCCTGGTCGGCGTGGTCACCGTCGACGACGTGCTCGACGTCATTCAGGAGCAGGCGGAAGAAGACCTCATGCACCTCGCGGGCGTCGCGGCGGACGAGCGTCTCACCACGCCTGCGCGCGAAACGTGGCGCACCCGCTTCCCATGGCTGGCGGTGAATCTCGTCACCGCCTTCCTCGCCTCCGGTGTCGTGCGTCTGTTCGAGGGAACGATCGAGCGATGGACCGCGCTCGCCGCGTTCATGCCGATCGTCGCGGGCATGGGAGGCAATGCGGGAACGCAGACGCTGACGGTGTTCGTGCGCGCGATCGCGCTGGGCGACATCGACTGGCGCAGCGGCATGCGGGGCATCTGGAAAGAGCTCCTCGTCGGCCTCGGCAACGGCATCGCCATCGGCGCGATCACCGGCATCATCGTCGGCTTCTGGACCGGGCAGTGGGGGCTCGCGGGGATTCTGCTCGCGGCGATGACGGGCAATCTGATCATCGCCGGCGTGGCTGGCGGGCTCGTCCCTCTGGTGCTCGAACGGTGGGGGTTCGATCCGGCGGTCGCGTCGTCGATCTTCGTGACCACTTTTACCGACACGGGCGGATTTTTCCTTTTTCTCGGAATGGCGACGCTCGCATTGCGCTGAGCGCGAATAACCAATTTCGACCCGCCGCCGACCGTCTCCTATCGTACAGAGGACGTGTGACTTCCGTGTGAACGGACCGCTTTCGGAGTCTGTTTTTGCGCCGCGGGCGCCGGATGTCGCCGGAGGAGGGCAGCGCGCTTTGTCAAGGGGGAAAACGCGATGTTTACAGGTGAGGTTGTTTTTCAGTCAAACGTAGTCGATTCAATGACTTAGCTTCTGTCGCACAGCCTTGTGTGCAAAGAGCTGAAACCCTCGATTTTTTGCGGGTTGCCGCGTTTTTCACAGCGTTTTCCGCAGCGTTTTCCACACTTTCTGTGTAAACGATTCTTCACCCGGGCGGATGAACCGTGGCTCAGCGGAGGTAAGGTCCAGAATCGCTGAAGGTTCCCCTTTTCGAGCCCCTCCATCGACGATGGCGTCGATGCGGTCGTGCAAATCGCGTGCGAGGCTTTCCGCGGTTTCGGCAGGAGGTTCGCCGCTGCGGTTGGCGCTGGTGGAGACGAGGGGACCAGTCCGCCTGACGAGCTCGCGCAGCCAGTCGAGGGCGGGGACGCGCACGGCCAGCGAGGCCATGCCCCGGCTCGCCGCGATGGGCTGGCGAAGCGGAAGGATGGCAGTGAGGGGAGCAGGCCAGATGGAGT
>JALYOB010000361.1 GCA_030857085.1 Acidobacteriota bacterium
CGCCGATCTATCAGCGAGCGAAGACGAACTTGCTGCGGGTGCATCGGGTTCGTGAATGAAAGGGTGTCCGGCGCTCCGCGCCTGGTGTCGGGCGTCCAGGCTGTACCGCCCGGGCGACACGGCCCACACACCTGATACCTGGCACCCGAGGCGCTCCGCGCGCATTTGCGCCGCGTTACGGCGCAGCCCGGCAACGAAGTAGTCACGCCGTTCGCATACAGCGATTCCGGGTGTAACATCCCGGGTGCTTTTCTCCGGCGCGTCGCCGGGAGGGAAGTGAGGCGGCTGGGGGCGGCGTTCCGTAAGCAGGTAATTCATCCCGAAGGGAGGAGGTTCATGCGCCGGTATCGAGCTCTCGCGTTGCTTGCAGCATTGACGGTTGTGACGATTCCCGCACAATCGGCCACCGCTCCTCTTCCTTCCGCCCTGCAGGTGCTCGGCACCGTGACCACGGCCGCGCGCCCGGTCGGCAACGCTCTCGTCATCGCCCTCAACCTCCAGGACCTAGGCGCCGTGCAGGCGTGGACCGCGTCCGACGGCAGCTTCGAGCTCCCGAAGCTCGCGGCCGGCATCTACAGAATCATCGCGGTCAAGCAGGGCTTCGCGCCCGCGATCACCACCCTCATCCCGACCCAGGCCAGCCACCGCGTCTCGCTCAAGCTCGAGACCGAAAAGCAGGCGAAGCGGAAGGACGTCAATCAGCAGATCTGGGAACTGCGCGGTTCCCTCCCTCCCGACGTCCTGCGCGACCTCGAACTCGTCCTGCAGCCCGAGGAGGTTGCGACGTACGAGATCCCCCGGTTCAAAGGGGAGATGGTCTCGCTCACCGGCGTTACCAACACCGCCGCCAGCACCGCCTACGCCCAGACCGCCCTCGGCGTGCAGGGCCGCATCACGGACAAATGGCAGGTCGGCATCCGCGGCAACCTGCAGCGCTTCGAAGATCCGACCGACGATGTTTCGTTCGGCTCGCCCGTCGCCGAGTCGAGCGTGATGTCGATGGAACTGCGCTCGTCGCCCACCACTTCGTATCGCGTGGCGTCGACCAAGAGCACCTGGATGTTCGCCGATGGAGGCGAGGGTGCGCCGCAGCAGGCGGACGTCCGCGCGCACAACTTCGAATTCGAGAACGGACCGGCACGCGTGCAGGTGCGTTACTTCCAGCAGGCGAACCTCTTTCAGAACGAATCGAACCTGATCGAGGTCGCGACGGCGATGCCGCTCATGCAGACGCGCCGCAACGACCTCGGCGTGGCCGTTCGCGTGACGCAGGAAAGCGTCTCATCGCACCGTGATGCCTTGCGCGTCGCGGATGTCGCGGCGAACGGTTCCGTTCACGTCGTGCCATCGGTCGTGGTGCATTACGGCATGGCCAGCCGCATCGGCGTGGAAGGGCAGGAGTGGGCCCCGCGCACCGGCGCGGAGTGGAAGCTGACCGAGAACACCTCCATCGTCGGCTCGCTGCTCTACAAAGTGCTCGACCGCGACGTGACCACGCTCGCCACGCCCAGTCTCGTGTTCTGGAGCGACGAGGCGCACGTGCTGCCGCGCTACGCGTACACCGTCGGTATCGTCTCCGGCAAAGAAGGAAAGAATCGCTTCTCCGCGCTCGCCACCGTCTCCGCGGCCGACCAGCCGTTGCGGGTCGTCTTCGCCGACGAAGGCAATCAGTTCTGGGACGGTCTGCAGATCGACGCGGGCGACGTCCGCCGCGACGTCCGCCTCGCATACCGCCGCGAAATGGGCAAACTCGCGCTCGACGTCGCCGCAACCGCCGGAACCGCAGCACAACGCACCGACCTGACGCACGATCACGCGAAGGTCTACATCACCGGCGACCTCCAGTCGACCTTCACCCCCACGCGCACCTCCCTGGCCGTCTCGTATCGCGAGATCCAGCAGCCCGGCGAAGGCGCGACCGACGACTACCGCACCGAACGCCTCCACCTCCGCATGGCCCAGTCGCTCTACCTCCCGGTCGACATCAAATTGCTGCTGGGCCTGGAAGTGGCGCACGCCGAAAACTCGCCGTACCTCATCGACGCCTTCACGAGCGAGGGGACGTCGCGAAAGTACATTGGCGGGTTGGCGGTGAATTTCTAGGGGAGAGGTCGTCAGGCGGTATTCAGGTCGGACCCCGGCGCGACTGAGCGGACCTTCAGCTAGACTCGCGTACGTTTGCCGACCAGACCAACTGCTGCAGAAATCGCGGCCGCTGCGCATCGCACGCTGCCGGATGTCATCGCGCCGAATCTCGATGTGCTCTTCTGCGGCATCAATCCCGGTCTTTACACAGCGGCGGTGCAGCAGCACTTCGGACGTCCCGGCAATCGCTTCTGGCCGACGCTTCACCGCGCCGGATTCACGCCGCGCCGCTTCCATCCTTCCGAACAGTCCCAGCTTCTCGAGCTCGGCCTCGGCATCACCAACGTCGTCGCGCGCGCCAGCACGGCGGCGGACGAGCTCACGCGCGAAGAGCTGATCGAAGGCGGACGCGTTCTCCAGCGCAAAGTGCGTAAATACAAGCCGCGCTATCTGGCCATCGTGGGGATCGGCGCCTATCGCACCGCGTTCGATCGTCCGAAAGCGAAGATGGCGTTGCAGGACGAGACGATCGCGGAGACGAAGATCTGGGTGCTCCCGAACCCGAGTGGCCTCAACGCGAACTACAAACCAGCGGAGCTGGTGGAGTTGTACGCGGAGCTGCGGCGGGTGGCGATCGGCTAGCAGCGGCTGCGCAGCGGTCTGTCGCGGACGCTATACTTCAATACGTGAGGCATTGCGGCATTTCGACGACGGCGGCCGCTCCTTCGCTCTGGCTCCGTTGCAGCGCGATTGCGGTCCTGTGCGCGACAACGTTCGCCGCTCTGAGCAGCGATCCGGCCGCCGATGTTCCGCTGCCGATGATCGCCGCACGCGCGTTCGTGATCACGGATGTGCGGACCCTCGCTCCGTTCTCGTTCGACAGAGTTCTCGCACGAATGAGTTCGGGACGGGGCGCGCAGTGGTCACACGTGCTTACCCGACGGCTGGGTTCTTCCCATCGCACGGCACTCATGCCGCTCGCGAGATCGATCGCTGCGCCGCATTCGGATGGCTACTGGTATCCGGCCGGACGAAGCGAATGGTTTTCGGTCAAGCCGCTCGCGATTGTGAATCGGTTCGATCTCGCGCCCGCGGATTACCGCAGTTGCGGTGAGTACCGGCTCATCTTCTCCCGGCGGACGGAAGACGCGGCTCGGCTGCATATCGCGTTCGAAGTGCCGATTGCGAATCCTCGGCCGGCAGACGGAAAAGCGGGATGCGCGGAAGTTGCCGCGTTCTGGCTGCAACTTGCACGTACCGATTCCGATCTCCGGCGGCGCGAGATGCTCGAGCGATTCTTTTTCGCAGGCGGCCAGACGTTCGGACCTCTGCTCGACGCGGCGCCGTTCGAGAGAAGCGGCAGAATTCGCACCAGCCTGGTCAGCACGGCGCGTCCGCAGTTCCGGCAATTCGAGGTGAGGCGAAATTGCGTCGCTTGCGTGCCGGAGTTGGTGCCGGTGCCGCTCGACAACACTCCCGACCGTGCCTTGTTTGCTGCTGACACAGGCGACGCTCGCGCGGCCGCTTTCCGTCGGGAGTTTCTCGGCCAGGTTGCGTCGCTGGCGATTCAGGACGCGAATCGCTTCTTCATGACGATCGATCGCCGCTACTCCGTGAGCAGCAACGAGCGAGGAGCCGAGTCCAACTACAGGCTGCCGTTCCGAAGAGCAGTGCGCACGACGACCGGGCAGGAGTTTCGTCGCGAGATCGCCGCAGAGCTGCAGCGTGCCGGAAGCGCTCTGACGCCGGAGGACATTGTCGCGCGCGCCGAAACACAGAACTGCGTCGGCTGCCACGGAGGCTCGGGTCCGGTCGGTGGCGGCATTGTTTTTCCGAAAGCGTTCGACAGCGGTGAGCACATCGCCGATCCATCGGTCCTGCAGAGCCCGAGACTCTCGGCAGCGCTCGTGGAGGTTTTCATCCCATACCGCATTCGGGCGCTCACGCAGTATGCGCGCGTGACGGGGCTGCGATGAACGAAGGATCGAGCCAGACCAAGCGTGCATTGCTGCGGGCAGCGCTCGTTGCGCAAACGGCGGGCGAGGACGTGATCAGAGCGCATCGCGTTGCCGCCGCGCTGCTTCGCACGGCGAGCTGTGTTGAATTCTGCGCGCGTGCGCAGATCGACTGTGCCGCGGCGTGCCGAAGGGCCGACGACCCCGGTGCAGCCCCGTTCGATACCGTCGATCGAGCGCTCGAACGAGAAGCAGTGGAAAGTCTCCGCATGCGGCCCTTCGAACCGCGGCTGAAGGATGTCTTCGACGGCGTGCTGGAAGGTCACGGCGAGATCGCCGTGCCACCGCTACAGCTGTTATCCCAAATCCTGCGCGGAGATTCTGAGCTCGCGGCGCGTCTGTCCGAGTACGGAGTCACCGCGGAGGCGATCAGCGTGGAACTGCGAAAGGAGCTCGAATGAAAACCGTTGTAATCATCCTCGGCCTGACCCTTTCTTTGCCGGCGCAGGCATATCACTTCGCTGGGCCGGAAGAACGGACGCGTCAGGAGATCAAGCAATCCGATCAGGAGATCACCGACTGTATCTGTCGCTGAGCGACCTCTCCCTCGACGATCAGCGTCAGCAGATGTGGGGCCTCTCCTCTGCGATCAAAGCCGAGCTGTGGAACTACAACATCGAGCGATACCTGCGCGACCATCCTGATCTGTCGGCGGAAGCGCAGGTGGCGCTGCGCGATGGCATGCTGCTCGTTACGACGCCCGGATGGTTCGACATTCAGGACGGCTCGCCCGGCTACCTGACGAAGACCATGGCGCTGGCGAATCTCAAGAGCCGGATCACAGCAGTGCTCACGCGCGAAGCGATTGTCGAAGCTTTCATTCGGCTTGGACCGGAGCCGGTGGTCACGCCGTCGACGACCGTGACCAGCCCGCGGCTCGTTCCGCAGACGGATATCGACGTGGGCGTGTACTGTCACTGCGGATCGGTTTACGACTGCGGTTCCAGCATGAGTTACGGATGCTACTCGTCCTGGTGTCTTTCGCAGACCCACTGCGGCTTCTATTCTGACGAAGTGTGCTGGGGAAAGTGCAAAAGTACCGGCTACTGACGCGGGTTCACGCGGAGTAGCAATCAACGCCAGTGCGCCGCGACGACGTGGCGCCGGCC
>JALYOB010000050.1 GCA_030857085.1 Acidobacteriota bacterium
CCCCGAGAGCCCAACGCCCAGAGCCCAACGCCATGTCTACCAAGCCTTCCAAACAACTCGACACCTTCCCCAACCCCAACCCCCAGCGCGACTACGAGATCGGATTCGAGGCGCCGGAGTTCACCTGTCTCTGTCCGATGACCGGGCAGCCCGACTTTGCGACGATTCGCATTCGCTACGTTCCCGACGAGCGCTGCGTGGAGCTCAAATCCCTCAAGCTCTATCTCTGGTCGTATCGCGATGAAGGCGCGTTTCACGAGGCGGTGACCAACCGCATCGCCGATGACTTGATCAGCGTGCTCGCACCGCGCTATCTCATGGTCGAAGGCGACTTTTACGTGCGCGGCGGCATCTCGACGAAAGTGAAAGTCGAGCACCGGAAATAGGTACCTCGGAGTACCTCGGGTACCTCGGAGTACCTCGGCGGGGTCTCCTCCGAGGTACCCGAGGTACCGAGGTACTCCGAGGTACTCATCTCAGTAGTTGTCCCGCCGCAACCTCCACTGTTCATCAATGAACTCCACGAACGCCGCCTCCTCGCCGTTCACCCACGACGTCAGAATCTCCACGCTCGTTTCGTCGAGACCTCCGATGATGCCGAGGCTGGCGGAGGCGGCGATGCGGGGGAGGGGCTTGTCGAGGTCGGCGATGAGGCGCGCGGAGCGCGCGAGCTGACCGGCGAGGTCGAGGTCGAGCTCCATCGCGATCATGCGCGAGGCCGTGCGCGCGAGGAGCGTTGCGCCGTTCCAGTTCGAGCGTTCGTTCCAGCGCGGCGGCACGACGAAATCGGCGAGGCCGCGCTCGTGTGCGAGTGCTGCGATGTGACGTTCGGTGGCGACGTGCACCGGCTCGAGCGCGGCGTGAAAGAGCATCGCGTAACGATCGTCGTCCGCGTCGAGATTCATCGATTGCGCGAGCGCCTGCTTCGCCGTCGGCTCGGCGTCGATGCCGATCGCGGCGAGAAACGCGGCGCCGCAATCGCGCGCGTTGTCCGCGAGTGCGGCGAGTGACGCGAGGTCGGTGGTGAGCGGAAACAGCACCGGCACGGCGATGCCCCAGCGCAATTGCCGTGCAGTCGCATCGGCGAACATCTCGCCGAGCTGCGCGAGATCGAGCGGCCACGCGGCGATGACGACCGTTGCCTCTTCGTACGCGCGCTGCGGCAATGCGCCGCGCGTGGAGACGAGATGCAGGGCCGCGCGCTGCTGCTCTTCGCAGAACGCGAGCGCCTGTTCGCCGCGGCGAAAGACCGTCTCCGCACTTTCGGTCGCATCGATCAGCACCGGATCGTGGAAGGCGCGCGCGCGTTCGAGCTCGTCGCGCACGTCGTCGCATACCGCCACCTCCAGCTTCTCCGCGCCGCTCGCGCGCAAGGCGAGATAGTCGATGGCGATGGGGGAGGCGCGGCGTGTGCCGTATGGCGCGAGCGCCGCTGCAGTCCAGAAAGGCGCCTCCGGAGCCGGCGATCGCCGGATGCGGAGCGGCGCCCCTTTGCGATAGAGGATCACGCCGGATTACGTTCGAGTGCGGTGCGATACGGCGCGACGAGCGTGCGCACGTACTTGGCGATCATGTCGAATTCGAGGTTCACCTTGTCGCCGATGCGCGCGGTGCCGATGTTGGTGCGCCGCAATGTCTCCGGAATCAGCGCGGCGCCGAAGCTCTCTGCATCCGGATCGACGATCGTCAGCGAGACGCCGTCGACTGCGATCGAGCCTTTGCTCACGACGAGGTCCGTGTATTCGGCGGGCACGCTCCAGCGATAGACCGCGAACTCTCCTTCCGACGTGGTCGAAATGAGCGTGCCTACCGTGTCCACGTGGCCCTGCACGAGATGACCGCCCATGCGGTCGCCGAGTGCCAGCGCGCGCTCGACGTTCACCCGCAGCCCCACACCCAACGAACCCAACGTCGTGCGGGAGAGCGTTTCGTCGGAGATGTCGGCGACGAGCGAGCCGTCGCTTTCCGGAAGTACAGTCAGACAGACGCCGTTGACCGCGAGACTCTCGCCGCGCATGAACGGTTCGGCGTCGGTCGTGCGGATGACGAGGCGCGCGCCGTTGGCGAGGCGCTCGTACGCTTCGATGGTGCCGGCGTGATTGATGATCCCGGTGAACATTCAGATCGGGTACGCCGTGACCAGCAGGTCCGATCCGACGAACTCCGCGCGATCAAAGCGGAAGCGGTACGCATCTGTCAACCGCGCCACCCCTTCGCCGCTGAAGATCGACGGCGCCTCGCCCCCTCCGACGATCATCGGCGCGATGAAGAGCATCATCTTCTGCCAGAGGCCGCGACGAATGAGCTCGGAGTGCAGCAACGCGCCTCCTTCTGCGATCACCGAGTGAATGCCGCGTGCGTAGAGCTCCGCGAAGACGTGGCCGAGGTCGAGCCGTCCGTTGGTGCGGATCAGCTCCACGTTCGACCGCGCATTGGCGTCGCGCGAGGAAAAGAGAATCGTGCGGCCGCCGTCGTTGAGCACCTGCGCGTGTGCTTCCACCTGCCCGTCTCCGTCGAGCACGACCCGCGTCCACCGCGTCGCCTCACCCGCCAGTCCGGCGCGGCGCGTGAGGCGCGGGTTGTCGGTGACCACTGTGCCGCCGCCGACCAGAATGGCGTCGTACTCCTCGCGCAACAGAAGGCTTTTCTCGCGCGAATCGGCAGTGGTGATCCATTGCGAGTCGCGCGTGATGGTGGCCAGTTTTCCGTCGAGCGTCATCGCCGCCTTTAGCAGCACGAACGGCAGCTTGCGGGTGATCGACCAGAGAAACTTTTCGTTCAGCCGGCGCGCGTCGGCTTCGAGCACGCCCACGTTCACGTCGATCCCTGCTGCACGCATCGCAGCGATCCCGCGTCCAGCGACCAGTTCGTTCGGATCCTCCATCGCCACAACCACCCGCGCTGGTTTCGCCGCAATCACTGCCTCGGCGCAAGGCGGCGTGCGTCCGTGATGCGCGCACGGTTCGAGCGTGACGTACATCGTCGCGCCGCGCGCGTCATCGCAATGGCGCAGCGCTTCGATTTCCGCATGCGGCTCACCCGCGCGCCGATGCCATCCTTCCGCGACGACTGCGCCGTCGCGCACGATCACACACCCGACCATCGGATTCGGACTGACGGTATAGCGGCCGTTCTCCGCCAGCTCGAGCGCACGGCGCATGAAGTGCTCGTCGGACATTCGGGGGATTGTAGCGACGAACGCAAAGGTGTCATCCCGAGCGAAGTCGAGGGATCCCCTGCGAATCGGGCGATGCTCACTCCGTCGGCAGGGGATCCCTCGACTTCGCTCGGGATGACACGGAAAACGAAAACGGCGGGCTTTCGCCCGCCGTTTTCAAACCAATACAAACAAAACTTACGGCGCAGTAATGATCCGGTACGTCGAGATCGACTGGCCGCCACGCGGCGACGGGGTCGTCACGTAGAGGCGAATGCGCTGGCCGCTCTTGACGCGATCGACGGCGGCGCGGAACTCGGCCACGTTGCTGACTTTCTGTCCCTGCACTTCGCTGATCACTTCTCCTTCGCTGATGTTCGCCTCGCCCGCGGGCGAGACGTTCTTCACGTCGGTGACCACGACGCCGGTCGTGTCGGCCGGCAGGTTGTACGTTGCGCGCAGCTCGGCGGTGAGGTTCTGCACCGTCAGTCCCAGCTTGTCGCGCACCGGCTCGGCGGCCGACTCTTCCTCTTCTTCCTCTGCTCCGCTTTCGGTCGGACGCTGTGCCGTGCGCGCGGTGACCGTCTGGCGCTGGCCGTTGCGCAGAAGGGTGATGCGGACTTCCGAGCCGACCGGCATGTAGGAGATGGTGTCGATGAGCTCGCGGTTGTTGCGGATCGGCTTGCCGTTGATCTCGACGATCACGTCGCCGTGGCGGATGCCTGCCTTCTCGGCCGGTTTGCCCGGCTCCACCGACTGCACCAGCGCGCCCCGCGCCTCCGGCAGGTTGAACGCTTCGCGCGTCTCTTCGGTCACGTCGGCGATGGCCATGCCGAGGTAGCCGCGGGTGACTTTGCCCAGCTTGAGCTGCGGGAGCAGCGTCTTCGCGGTGTTGATCGGCGTCGCGAAGCCGATGCCCTGCGCGCCGCCGCCGCGGATCGCGGTGTTGATGCCGACCACTTCGCCGGCGATGTTGAGGAGCGGACCGCCCGAGTTGCCGAAGTTGATCGCGGCGTCGGTCTGGATGAAGTTCTCGAACGAGCGGGTCTCGTCGCTGAGATTCAGCGAGCGCCCTTTCGCCGAGATGACGCCGACGGTGAGCGTGTTCTCGAACGTGAACGGATGGCCGATGGCGATCGCCCAGTCACCCTTGCGGATCGTCTCGGAGTCGCCGAGGCGGATCCAGGGGAGATCGTTGCCAACGTCGATCTTGAGGAGCGCGAGATCGGTCGCCGGATCGCGGCCGACGATCTTGGCCTGCAGCGTGCGGCCGCCGTTGCCGTTCTCGTCTGCGCCGTAGTGCACTTCGACTTTCGTCGCCCCTTCGATCACGTGATTGTTGGTGAGGATGTAGCCGTCGGGCGAAACGATGAAGCCCGAGCCGCCGCTGGTCTGGCGCTGCTCGTCATCCTCGGGGCGCTGCTGCGGCTGCTGCTGTCCCTGGCCGCCGCGGCGGCGCGGATCGCTCGGATCGGGGAAGAAGAACTCGAACGGGTCGATGCCGAACTGATTGCGGCGCTGCTGGCTCATGTGGACGATCTCGGTCGAGCGGATCGAAACCACGGCCGGCATCACGCGTGCGGCGACATCAGCAAAGGATGGAATGGTGACAGCCGTGGCCGCGCCGCCGGCGGGCTGGCTGAACGAGGCCGTTTGTGCGTTGGACGACTTCATCAGGCCGAGATCGGCGCTGACGAGGATGCCGAAGGCGACCGACGCGATCACGATGGCCATCGTCGAAAGGATGCGTTTGGTGGATGGATTCATAGATTTCTTTCACTCCCTCCTGCAGGAGAAGCGGGACAGTGGTTGGTGACGAGTCCCGCGTGCACCACAAGTGCCATCGCGAGAATCGTCATTCCCGCCGTTGTTTGAGACGCAGGTGCGCGCCGAATGTTCCGCGCGAGGTGCGTTACGTTTCGTTGAACGAAAAAGGCCTCGCTACGCGCGAGGCCGGGGTCACCCAGGAGAGAGGATTTCGACTGCGTGGTGTCGTTAGACGACGCGACGGCGGCCGACGATGAGGCGATAGATGAACAGCAGGAGCATCGCGCCGATGATCGAGCCGATCCAGCCCGCGGCCTGCTTCTCCTGCCCCATGATCGTCGTGGCGAGGAAACCGCCGACGAACGAACCGGCGATACCGAGGAGAATCGTGACGATCCAGCCACCCGGATCGCGGCCCGGCATCAAGAACTTCGCGATCGCGCCGACCACGAGACCGAAGAGAATCCATCCGATAAAGGAGCCCATTGTGCTTTCCTCCAAAGTTAACCCGGCTTCGATGCCGGACGCTCAGCCATTCAGCAACAGACGGGCCAGCTGGGGGAATTGAAAATTGAGAATTGAAAATTGAAAAATGGCCTGTCGGTTCGTACTGACGCGCGGTTGCGCATAACGCGTTTTCATAGCGAGGAGGATCGGCACCCGACAACCAACAACCGAGAACCGACAACCCGACTCACGAACCGAATAGAATCCCCCCATGGCCGGAACCCTCATCGACTACCGGGTGGAAAAAGGGGTGGCGATCTTCGAGCTGAATGATCCCCCTGCGAACACCTACACCTATGAAATGAATCGCGAGCTGGATGACTGCATCCTGCGCGCACGGATGGACGACGCGGTGCACGTGATCGTGATCCGCGGAGCGGGGGAGAAGTTCTTCTCCGCCGGCGCCAACATCCGGATGCTTCAGGAGGTCACGCCCGCGTTCAAGTACTACTTCTGCCTCCACGCGAACGAGACCATGCTGCGGCTCGAACAGACACCGAAGCTCGTCATCGCCGCCATGAACGGCCACACTGTGGGCGGCGGTCTCGAGATCGCGCTCGCCGCCGACATCCGCATCGCCCGGAAGGACGGCGGCAAATGCGGACTGCCGGAAGTGTCGCTCGGCGTCCTTCCGGGAACGGGCGGAACGCAGCGACTCTCCCGCATCGTCGGCAAGTCGAAGGCGATCGAACTGATGGCCGAAGGGGGCCTGTTCAGCTTCGAAGAAGCCGAGCGCCTCGGCATTGTGAATCACGTCTGGCCGGACGAAGAGAACGGGCAGAAGTGGTGGGACCGCGTCATGGCGTACGCGGAAAGCTTCTGCCCCCCGAACAAAGCGGGCAAAGCGGTCGGCCGCATCAAACGCGCCGTTCAGACCGGCTGGGAAATCCCCATCGAATCCGGCCTCGCCCTCGAGCGCGAATTACAACAGCAGTTGTTCCAGAGCGAAGACGCGAAAGAAGGACTGGCGGCGTATAACGAGAAGAGGAAGGCGGAGTTCAGCGGGCGCTGAACGCGTCCGGCTTTGGGCGTTAGGCTTTAGGCGTTTGGGGTGCATTGCAATTCAGGCCATGCACCCCAAACGCCCGATGCCTAACGCCCACCGAAGGTGAAAAGATGCGCTACAACAACCTCCACAACACCAACCTCGAACTTTCCGAGCTCGGCTTCGGCACCTGGACCATCACCACCGGCTGGTGGGGGACCTATACCGATGCGGAAGCGGAGCGGTTGATTCGTGCGGCGATTGCGCGCGGGATCAATTACATCGACACGGCAGACGCGTATGGCAATGGCCGCGGCGAGACGATTCTTGCGCCGGTGCTCAAAGACCATCCGGAGCTGATCGTCGGGACGAAATTCGGCTACGACTTTTACAACAATCCCGAGCGTCCGCGCGGCCAGCGCGAGCTGCCGCAGGACATGTCGCCGAAATTCATCCGCTTCGCGTGCGAGCAGTCGCTCAAACGGCTGGGCGTCGAGCAGATCGCGATTTATCAGCCGCACAATCCCCGCGTCGTCACGCTGATGCAGGACGAGCATTGGGAAACGCTCGAAAAGCTCCGCGACGAAGGAAAGATCCTCGCCTGGGGTCCCTCCCTCGGGCCCGCCATCGGCTGGCGCGACGAGGGCATTTACGCCGGTGCCGTCCGCCGCGCGCCGGTGACGCAGATGATCTACAACATCCTCGAGCAGGATCCGGGTCGCGAATTCATTCTCGCGGCCGAGCGCGGCGCTTCTTATGGGGCGGTCGAAGAGGCAATGCGCGGCGAAGCGAACAAACGCCTCTGTGCACCGACGTCGGCATTCGAGCCTTCCTTCCGCGCCTGGAAATCCGATCCCGATTCGCAGTTCCTCATTCGCGTGACGCACTCCTCCGGCATGCTCGAAGGCAAGTACACGCTCGACACGAAATTCGACGAGAGCGATCACCGCTCGCACCGCCCCCGCTCCTGGCTGGTCGAGGGCGTGCAGAAAGTCGAGCGGCTGCAGCCATTGTGCGACGAGCGCGGCGTGACCATGAGCCAGCTCGCGCTCCTGTGGCTCTATGCGCATCCGAGCATCGTCAGCGCGCTGCCGAACATCTACGACGAGGCGCAGCTCGACGAATTCGTCTCCGCGTCCGAACACGCTCCGCTCAATGATGCGGAGATGGAGCGGATTCACGCGATGTACGAGCGCGGCTTCGACGTGACGCCGTATGTCGAGGAGGCGGTCGGCGCGTAACAGCCGGGCGCTTCCTCTCGCGATCCTCGCCGCGCTCGCAATCGTCATTGCGGCGCTGGCCATGGGGAGCGTGCGCCTCGACAGCGCCACTGCCGACGAAGGGGCGCACATCGCGTCCGGCATCATCAAACTGCGGTACGGGTGGCTCTCGTTCTTTCCCGAGCAGCCGCCCCTCATGAATGTCCTCACTGCGCTGCCCTTAGGCGGCTTCCGCATGCCTCCCGGCTGGGAGGACGACCGCGGCCGCGGCGGTCATTGGCGGGCCGGTCATGCGCTGCTGTATCGCGCGGGTAATGACGCGCATCGTCTGCTGTTTCTCGCGCGACTTCCGACCATCGCCCTCTTTCTCGCGCTCTGCTTCGCCGTCTATTGCGTCGTCAGTGCCGAAGCGGGTGTGGCGTGGGGGCTGGTTGCATTTGCACTGACCGGCTTCTGTCCGAACCTTCTCGCACACGGACGGCTGGCCACAGTGGACATGGCGGTGACGGCCTTTGGCTTCATCGCCTTTACGTTTCTGTTGCGCGCATTGAGAACCCATGCGCTGCTGGACGGCGCATTGTGCGGCCTCTTCGCGATGTGTGCCGTGCTCTCGAAAACCTCGGGCGTACTGATTCCGCCGTTTCTTCTGGCGGTCGCACTGTTCCGGGCGAAAGAGTGGAAGGCGCTCGTGAAGCCGATGCTCGCCGCGCTCGTGACTGCAATCGCTTTGCTCTACGCGATCACCTTCGCACTGGCGAGCGACTCCTATCTGCAGACCGCATTTCCGGATACGTCGCGATTGCTCATTCCATGGCTGCAATACAAGCAGCACGTCGACGCAATCCGCTTCTGGTACGCCGCCGGTCACGAGCATCCGCAATTTCTGTTAGGCCGTTTCTCCACCACCGGCTGGCCGCATTACTACTTTGTGGCGTTTCTGCTGAAGACCACCCTCGGCGCGATTCTGCTGTTCGTGCTCGCACTGGTGGCCGCACGCCGCACCCGCTCTGTGGCGACGTACGCATCATTGCTGTTCGTGGCCGCGTTCTTCGCCGTCTCCATGACCAGCCACATCGACCTCGGCATCCGCTACATCCTGCCGGTCTATCCATTCCTCTACACGGCCATCGCCATTGCTTTGGCGAAAGTGGTGACGGAAACGCGCCGCGCGACCGCGGTCGGCGTGCTCGTCGCGTGGCATTGCATGGCCTCGCTGATCGCCTATCCGTCGTATCTCAGCTACTTCAATGAACTGATCGGCGGCAATCGCAACGCCGACCGCTTTCTCATCGATTCGAATCTCGACTGGGGCCAGGACCTGCGCCGCCTCCGCCTCTGGTGCGACGCGAACCACATCCCCTTCATCCGCATCGACTACTTCGGCGGCGGCGACATTCGGTACGAGTTCGGCCCCCGCGCCACACGCTGGGACGCGCCCCGCCCGCAACCCCTGCCGAAAGGCTGGTTCGCCGTGAGCCGCCACTTCTATCGCGTCTCCTTCGACCCCCACGAGTCCCCGATCGACTACGACACGTACCTCGAGGCCTCGCACGCGAGGTATGCGACGACGGTGGGGGGATCGATGGATGTGTATCGGGTGGAGGGCCGGAATTGAAAATTGAAAATTGAAAATTGAAAAGCGCTCGAGACGCTGCGCGCGATCGAGCGTCACGCGGCCGTACCGATTTTTCAATTTTCAATTTTCAATTTTCAATTCCGATACGATGGCCGCATGACAGCGACACCGGACACCAGCACCATCCAGAACCGCCTCTTCATCAACGGCGAATTCGTCGACGCACGGTCGGGGGAGACGTTCGAGACCATCAATCCCGCGACGGAAGACAAGATCGCCGACGTTGCATCCGCCGGCGTCGAAGACGTCGACACCGCGGTCAAGGCGGCGCGCGCGCAGATGGAGCCGGGCTCCGAGTGGCAGAAGATGAAGCCGCGCGATCGGGCGAAGGTCATGTGGCGTCTGGCCGACATGCTCATGGCGCGCGCGGACGAGATCGGCCGCATCGAGACGCTCGACAACGGCAAGCCGATCTTCGAATCGCAATTCGTCGACACGCCGTCGGCCGCGGAATGCCTCTACTACTTCGCCGGCTGGTCGGGCAAAGTCACCGGCGACACGATTCCCGTCGCCGACAACGCATTCACCTACACGTTGCGTGAGCCGGTCGGCGTCGTCGGCGCGATCACGCCGTGGAACTTCCCGCTCATGCTCGCGGTGTGGAAGATCGCACCGGCGCTCGCGTGCGGCAACACGGTCGTCATCAAACCTGCCTCGAACACGTCGCTCTCGCTCCTCAAATTCGCCGAATACGCGAAGGAATGCGGCCTCCCCGCGGGCGTACTGAACGTCGTTCCTGGACGCGGCAGCGTGGTCGGCAACGCGCTGGTCGATCATCCCGGCGTCGACGCGATCGCCTTCACCGGCTCGACCGAAGTGGGCAAGGGGCTCATGGCGCGCGCGGCGAAAACGCTCAAGAAAATCTCCCTCGAGCTTGGAGGCAAGTCGCCGAACATCGTCTTCGCCGACGCCGATCTCGATGCCGCCGCACGCGGCGCACTCAACGCGATCTTCTACGGCAAAGGCGAAGTCTGCGCGGCCGGCTCGCGCCTGCTCGTCGAGGAAAGCGCACACGAAGAGCTGATGGCAAAGGTCGTCGAGCGCGCCAACAAGATGACCGCCGCCGATCCCCTCCACCCGAAAACCCGTCTAGGCGCCATCGTCTCGAAAGAGCAGATGGAGAACGTCCTCTCCTACATCGAGGCGGGCAAGAGCGAAGGAGCGAAGCTCATCGCCGGCGGCGAGCGCACCGACATCGGCACCGGCAAGGGCTACTTCATCAAGCCGACCATCTTCGATGACGTCACGCCCGACCACCGCATCGCGCGCGAAGAGATCTTCGGACCCGTGCTCGCGACCATCCGCTTCAAAGACGCCGAAGACGCGATCGCGAAAGGCAACGCGACCGTCTACGGACTCGCAGCCGCGGTCTGGACGAAAGATGTCTCGAAAGCGCACCGCATCGCCCGCTCGATCAAAGCAGGCACAGTCTGGGTGAACACGTACAACCTCTACGATCCCGCGCTCCCATTCGGCGGCTTCAAAGAGTCCGGGTTCGGCCGCGATCAGGGCAAAGACGCGCTGGAAAAGTACACGCAGACGAAGAGCGTGTGGGTGAATCTGTAGACGAGATACTCACGATCTCACCCCGCGCCGCCGCGCTTCCCCTTCGAACAGCAGTCGCGTGAAGACACGCGTGTAGGGCGCGAATTGCGGCGGCGTGCGGGTGTAGGCGATGAGCACGTTCGCGCCGCCGGTCATCGACGCGATTGCGATGTCGTTACCTAACGCCACCGCGTCGCCGCTGATGCGCGCGTCTCGATCGAGCGGCAGCGCGAGTGCGCCGTCGGGTGCGCGGTAGGCGAGGACGAACCCGTCCCGCCACGGCGCGATTGCGAGTTCGTCCAGGGCGGCCTGCAGCGGCGTGTCTGCAACGACGGAGACCGTGCCGTTCTCGTTCACGATTGCCCGTTCGATTGAACCTGAGGACGAAACCGATGCGACGGCGAAGCGATCGCCATTCGCTGCGGTCGCATGGCGTGACGCCGACTGCGCGATCGTGAATACGCCCGAGGTGCTTCCCGAGCGGTAGAGCAAACGGCCGATCGCCTGTCCGTTCGCGATCCATGAGACGAGCGTCGCGTTCGCGGTTGCAGCCGCTTCGATCGTGACGATGCCGCGCACGACGTCCGAGAGCGGTTCGTTCGACAGCAGCACGCCTTCGCGCGAGACGCGCGCCACCATCGGAATCGCGCCGATTTTGATGACGGTCGTCGACACCGTCTGCGCATACGCGATCACATAGTCCGAGCCCGTCCAGACCGCATCGAAGCTCGTCGCGCGCACGAGCGCGTGCGGCTCGCTCGCAGGCGTGCCGTCGTGATGCACGACGCGATACGTGAGCGTGTCTGCCGCGAAGACAACGAGATAGCCGTTGCCGTCCGATGCGAGCGCGACCGACGACGAGCCTGCACCGACAGGGACTGGCCTTTCGCGCAGCGCTCTGCCTTCTGCGTTGAGCGGCATCGCGACCGTCTCATCGCCCGTTGCACCGCCCGATTCGTTCCACACCGCGAGCGCCTCGCCGTTCGCTGCACGTGCAATCGCGGGCGCATCCTGCCGCAGCGGATCGGTGGCGATGCGCGTCGCGGGCGCAAGCTCCTGCGTTGCGTCGGCGACCGACACCCACGGATCTCGTACTCGCGCGGCAGAAGCGCTCGCAGCGATGAGCGCACGATCGCCGAACGACGCGGCGCCCGCATCGCGCTGCAACGCGCCTGCAGGCGGAGGAGTGAGCGCGACACTCGTCCCGTCTTCGGCCGCCAGACGCAGCACGCCGTGATCGAAGAGCAGCGCGTACACCTTGCCGGCGATCGCCACGACGTCCTGCGGCACCATCGTTCCGTGCGCGACGATGCGCAGCGGCTGCTCCTCCCGCGCCAGCACGATGTTGTCCTCACCGATCGCGCCTGACGCCGCCCACACCGCGACGAGCGTCTCCCCCTGCGCCACGACATGCAGCGAGTGCACGATGGCCGAGGTGCGATCGAGCCAGTCGTACTGATAGCGATCGCCATTCGACTCGAGGCGGATCGCCTCGATCAGCGTGTCGGCGGTTTCGGCGCTGCCATGCGTCGTCACCACCGCGAAGCCGCGCGGCAATGCAGTCGTGTCGAGCTCCCCGTACGTTCCTCCTTCCGCAATCGCGAACGGCCACCGCTCAATGCTGCCGTCGCGGCGCAGAATCATCGCGCCGAGTTTCGAGTAGAGGTTGAACACCACCAGGAAATGCTCGCCGTCATACGCGACGCTGAGTCCCGTTCCATACGACTCGCTCACCAGTTCCGATTCGCTCGTCATCGAGCCATCGCCGCGCACGAAGCGCGCATGCAATCCGCCGAGCGTGCTTCTCCAGATCACGAGCCATCCATCATCGGCACGCGCGATCGCGGCGTCTCGCACCTGACTCGCAAGCGCAAACGAAGGCGCATCGAGCGGATGTCCGTCGCGATCGAGCCGCACGCCGCGCAGCCGCGCTTCCTCGCTCCAGACGAGCAGCGCCGCATTGCCGCTCGCCGCAATTGCGCTGACCGATTGCAGGCCTGGTGATGCATTGGGCACAGGCGGCGTGAGCTGTTGTTCGGGACCGGCACGAAGGATGGATGCGAGGAGAACCAGGGGCGCCAGGAACATGCACCCGAGTACGTCCCGTGCGCGCCACCTGTCTACGAT
>JALYOB010000362.1 GCA_030857085.1 Acidobacteriota bacterium
GGCTTGGCCTGCAAGACGGGTCCGGGCCCGTGGGCCCGGCCGCCGGAGGCCCCCCGTGGTTCTCACATCCGTCGGCGACGTGAGAGCATTCTGATTAGTGATGGGATTGTTCAGAAAAAAGTACCCGAACGGGATTGCGAAGGACGCACGTTGTCCCGTGTGCGGCGGCACTGTGTTCTATCGCGTTCCCCTCGGCCGCGCCGACACCTGGTACCGGCAACTCGATGCGCAGCCGCAGTGGAAGCGGTATCGCGGCCTGCCTGACAACGCAGGCGTCGCGTTCTCCGAGCCGCGACTGGAATGGGACCAGCCGACATTCGACAGTGCGGACAAATTCACCGACCACGTTCGCTGCGGCACATGCGCGTCCCTGCTGCCGCCGCAATTTCTCGGCGAGGCAAAGTCGCGCGTATTGCTGATCACCACCGGCATGCCGCAGGCCGGCAAGACCACGTGGCTGAAATGCCTTTTCCAGCCCGCGCAGAAAAAGCATCTCATCGCGGAGCCGACCTCGCTCATCAGCCGCGACCCGTACTACTACATCGAGCCGTACACGATCGCGAATCCCGACCCGCGCACCGCCGTGCCGATTCTGCTGCACGGCATGAAGCTGACGTTCCAGCGCAAAGCCATCGACATCGCCGGCATCGACATCAAGGGCGAAGTCTTTCATCAGCGCACGAACACGCCCGACAAATACATGCGCGTGCTCGACATCCTGAAAAACCTTCGCGCGATGAAGTTCGCGGAGCTGTTCATGATGTTCGTCGTGCCGTTCGATCCCACGCGCACGCGGCAGAACATCGGCCAGCTCGGCGCGCATCTCGTGCATCAGCCGGGCGCGCGCGGCACGTGGCAAGGCGTGATCTGGACGCATCTCGATCGTGCGCAACTTCGCGTGGAAGCGGATCTCCTCGCGTTCCTGCAGAGCAGCGAGCCCGCGGTGTCGCTGGCGAAGCGGGCGATTGCGGGCGAGGACGTCTTCGACAGCCGCTTCGTCGATGCCGTGTCGCACATCGATCGACTCGTGCAGCAGAAACAGAACTGGACTGCGTCGCTCGACCTGCTCGAGAGTCTCACCTGGCTGCTGTACCGGATCATGCTCGGCTACAGCGCCGTTCCCGCGCGGCTGCGCACCGGCAACGTCGAGTTCTATTACACCGGCATCGGCTCGCTCCTCGTGAAGCACGCGCGGCATCTCGCATCGACGCTCTTCGCTGCATGGGACAGCGCGGGCCGCGGCGACTTTGCGCCGATGATTCGCGAATCACAGATGCCCGGCACCGAATCCAATTTCCCTGTCCTCCCCTGCGGCATCGAGTTCCTCGGCAGCAGCGACGATGCGGACGACGGACTGCCGGTGTGGGGCGACCTGCTGCTGCTCGAGATTCTGGCGCGTCATGGCTGAAACGTTTCGCGAACTGCACGGCGACTACGTCGAGAACGTCGGACAGGAGCTCAGTCTCCGCGAATACCTCGACTACTTCGAGCCGCTCGGCAGCGCGCTGGCGCGTCTCCCTGATGGCGCCGGCGGCCCGTTCGTGCATCACTTCACCGACAGCGGCGGCCGCACGATCAGCGCGCTGGGTTGGGTCGTCAGCGCGAAATCGAAACGATTCGGCGGCTGGAAACTGTGGGGCATGTGGACCGCGGGGCCGATGCCTGCCGTCGCGCTGCCGGCGTTCTGGCCTGTGCTCGCCGATCCATCACGCACTTCCGAATGGGTCAGCCGCGCGAACGACAACGTGGAACTGCTCGTGGACGAGGATCGCTGGAGCGAGCTTCTCAAGACGCTGAAAGCTCCTCGCCTGCGCGACGAACCATTTCGCGAGTTGCTCAAAGCGGAGCTCGCACGTGCGTACGCGGTGCCGCTGCCACATCGCCATCCGCTGGAAATCGAAGTTGCCCCGCAAACCCTCGACCTCCTCCCCTGGCTCTACCTCCTCGGACCGGTCGATCCGTCGCAGGCGCGCCTGCAACCCAACCGCTTCAACGGCCCCGGCTACCAGTACATCCTCACCGACACGATCCCCTCCGGAAGCGACGTCGAAATCCCGCGCGAGATCGACTCGATCGTCGACGCCGCCGCGAAAAACGTCGCCTCCGGATTTCGACACGCCGCTGAATTCCGCGCCCGCCGCGAACGCCCTCCCGTCAAACCCGCGCGTCCGCGCGAAAGGAGTGAAATGCGCTCGACGACTTCGCCCTCGCCACCGTCGCGACCCACACGCCCCACCCCCGACATCGCGACCATCGCCGACGCAGTCTGGAAACTCGCCGTCCTCCTGCTCCTCGCATGGATCGCGTGGAACGTGCACCTCCTCCGCAAGTCCGCCATCACTCAACCCGCCGCACCGCCCGCGGTCGAGACGGAGACCACGAGCACGAGCAGCGCCCCTGTCACCGAACCACCTCCCTCTGAGTCACGCGTCCGCCGCATCGCAAGCGCACTCCAAGCGCGTCCGCCCCGCAACGTGTCCGTCAGCGCCGCCGCACTGGACGACATTCAGGCGAATGATTCCGAGGAAAAACTCGCCCGCGTCGCGATCGAAATCTTCCTCCGCCGCAACCGCTGCTACACCGGCACCGACGCCGCCGACGCCCGCTTCTCCACCGCGGAACAACGCGCGATGCGCACATGCACCTCCCTGACGAACGCGCGCCTGATGAAGGACCGTACGCAACCCGATGCGCAGCGCGCGATTCAGTGGTTGCAGGAGATCGTGGGGCAGTAAGCGCCGCGGTTCACTCCTATCGCAAGCTCCGGCGTAGTACGGCGAAACGCAAAACAGCGCCTGTCACACATGGGCAATCACGATCGAACCAACCGATTCCTCTTGATTCCATCAATAAATCTGTATATAACCTAGCCCTTCAGCGGCGCACCCCGGTCGATCTGTATAGCCGGCCGGAGGTGTCTCCGAATTCGCCACAGAAAGGGTGTCCATGTTCAGATCGCATCGTCTGTTTTTCTTTGTCGTGGTTTGTTGTCTTGCCATTCAACCCCTCTTTGCACAGAAGCCGAATGCGCCCAGCCCGGCCCTCCTTCAGGATGCTGCGTCGTACGCGAAGCAGAACGAGGTCAGTGTCGATGAAGCAGTGCGCCGCCTGACGCTCCAGGCCGAAGTCGGGCGGCTCGAGGAGACGCTGACGAGACAGGAGCCGAACTTTGCCGGCCTCTGGATCGAGCACAAGCCGCAGTTCCGGATTGTCGTGCGCTTCCACAACGACAAGGCGGCGGAAGCACGTCTGGCGACGCGCGTGGCCGGCTCTCCGCTCGCGCGCGTCACGATCGAGACGCGGGCTGCAGCCGCATCGCTGGCGCAGCTCGAGACGCGCCGCGCCGCTGCCCTGCAGCGCATCAAGCGCCACGGCATTCCGGTCGATACCGACATCAACATTCAGGAGAACCGCGTCGAGATTCAGTCCGACCGCGCGCAGGCGCTGCGGGCCGCAATCGCCGCGGAGCGCGCTCCCCTTCCTGATCGCGTCGAGATCCTCGGCGTCCCCGCCTTGGCGAAACCTTCGGTGCTGCGCGGAGGCGACGGAGATCCGGGCATGTGCACCGGCGGCTTCACGGTGCGCCACAACTACTCCGGCCAGGTCGGTATCTCCACCGCCGCTCATTGCGACAACTACGAGACCTTCCAGGGGATCGCATTGCCGTTCGCAGGCGAGGCCTTTTACGACTCGGCCGACGTGCAGTGGCACACGGCCTGTCCGTACACCGAGGTCAGTAATGAATTCAACAGCGGCATCGGCTATCGCGCATGCGTCGGCACGCGCGGACGCGCCTATCAGTCCGCCGGAGAATACGTCTGCAAATGGGGCACGACGACCGGGCGCACCTGCGGATACATCCAGTCGCGGCATGCGCAGCCGAGTTACGTGCCGAACGCCGACGACACGTTCGTGCGCGTGAACGGCTACGGCGCAATCCTGAGCGCGCCGGGTGACAGCGGCGGCCCCTGGTTCGTGGAGAACATCGCCTACGGCATCAACAGCGGCGCGTACAGCGACGGCGACGCCATTTACATGCCGATCAATTACATGGAGCGGATCAACGTCTCGGTGCTCACGTACAACCCGATGCCCGCCTGCGTGGCGGCGCCGGTGGCGAGTTTCACGTACAGCGCGACAGGCACGTCGGTGAGCTTCGATGCGTCGGCCAGCTACGACTCGGACGGCAGCATCGTCAGCTACACATGGGACTTCGGCGACGGCACGACCGGCTCGGGCGTCACGACCAGCCATGTGTATCCGTACGAAGACTATTTCACTGTGACGCTGACGGTGACGGACAACTCCGGCTATACGGGACAGTCCGTGCAGAGCGTGTACGCCGGCACGGGCGGCGGCGATCCCTGCGGCGGCGATCCCTGTTGCGGCACGTACTGCTGCGGCAATCCATATTGCATCGAGCCGTAAACCTGAAACGAGAGTGGAACGGGGCCGCACGCGGCCCCGTTCCGAACGGAGGCAATTGATCGCTGTGCCCGCGCCGTCTCGTCACTCCGGATGAGCGTCTGCGTGTTCGGCGCGAGCAGTCAGCTTCCCTTGCCCGCGGGACTGAGCGCAGCGTAGGATCGCCCCCATTTCGAAGAGTGGACAGGCAACCATGAGCAAGCTCGCGGCAGCAGTGATTTTTGCAGCCACACTCCATCCGGCGTTGCTCGCCCAGGACGCGCCAGCTCTCCCCGACCCGGCGGGGATCGTCGTTCCGGATCTTTCGGGATCGTCGAGCCCGGCGGTGATCGCAGGGGGTGGGAAGTACTTCTTCTTCCATCAGGACGGCGTCAGTTTCGAACAGGCGCACGCCGATTTCACGGAATGCTCCCTGTTTGTGCAGCCGAGCTCCTGGGAAAGCGTCAACATGAACCGATTCGTGCCGTGGTTCAGCAAAGGCGACCGGAGAACGGTTCACGCGGCGAACCCATATGGACTCATTGGCGTCGCACTCGTCGCCGCGGTGGAGGGCGGCCTGAGCCGGCGCGACCAGCAGGCGAAGATGCGCGTGTGTATGGAGACGCGAGGCTACTCTCGGTATGGCGTGGCCGAGGCGATCTGGAACCGCGTGACGTCGCTGCCGCCGGATGAATCGCTCGCCGTGCAGGCGAAGATCGCGTCGGGTCCGAGCTTCGGAAAGCAGGTGCCGAACCAATGAAAGCGCTGGTCCTCAGC
>JALYOB010000363.1 GCA_030857085.1 Acidobacteriota bacterium
GTTCGTGAGCGTCGCGCGCGACGGCAGGTTCGAGCCGGCCCGCAATCTGAAGATGCTGAATACGCCGGCAATGGAGATCTCGCCGCGCATTTCGCCCGACGGCCGCTATTTCTTTTTCGCGAGTACGCGCGGGCAATTCAAGGGTCAGCCACTGGCTTCACGCGTCGACATCCTCGGCCTCACGACGCTGCTGCGCGGCCCCGGCAACACGCTTGGCGATATCTATCAGATCGACTTTTCGGTGCTCGGCATTGATCGGTGACGTCGTGAGGACGTGGTCGGTGAGCGGTTGTCCGTTGTCCGTTGTCCGTTCAGGGTGGTGTGTCGTCCCGGGCGGGGCTGCGCCTCGAACGGAGAACGGACAACGGAGAACGCGCGCGCAGCGCGCAAGCCGCGCTTACCGCGCAAGCCTCAGCATGGCTACCACCGCAATGGCCAGCCAGATCGTGTTCATGGCCATCGACGGATACGCGCCGTGGTACCAGCCATTCACCACGAACCCTAAGGCGCCGACGACGTTGAGGAGTTGATAGAACATGCTGCGGTTGTCGACTTTGCCGGCGGAGATGAGTGCGTAGGCGAGCAGCAGCGCGACCGCGCCCGTCCAGCCGATGATTTCAATGATGAGCATTGCGCTCCTACAATAACTGTTACCATTCCGCGGCCGAGGTCCAATCGCCATCATGAACGTTTCTTCCCTTCGCGCGCTCGCGCTCTCTTTTCTTCTGCTCTTTTCTTTTGCCGTGTTCGCAGCGGATCCGTGGGACGGCGCGCCGTTCACGTCCGATCCGAAGGCGCTGCTCGCGGCTGCGGAAGCGGTCCGGCCGCAGAAGCCCGAACAGGGCGTGATCATCCTGCTCGATGAGGCGAACGTGACGTTCGATGCGCAGGGGCGCTCGACCCGCGTCGATCGCCTGATCTACCGCGTGATCGATGAGAGCGCGGTCGACGCATGGTCGTCGATCGAGACGTCGTGGTCGCCCTGGTATCACGAGAAGCCGGAAGTCGACGCGCGGGTGATCACCAAAGACGGCGCGGTGCATCGCCTCGATCCGAAATCGTTCGGCACCGGCGACGCGCCTGACGAGCCGGACATGTTCAGCGACACGCGCACGCTCAGCGGCCCGATTCCGGCCGTTGCGCCGGGCTCGGTGATCGAGCAGACCATCACCTATCGCGAGCGCGACAACCCGCTGGTCAACGCGGGCATCGCGGCGCGGCAGCAGTTCGGCCATTGGGCGGAGACGCGCCAGTCGCGGCTGACGATCGAATATCCGTCCACGCTGGCCGTGCACTTCGTCAACAAGACCAAGCCAGAAATCCAGCCGAAGAAAACCGAAGGTGCGACGACGAAGCTCGTCTTCGAAAGCGGTCCGCTCCTCGCGCTCGAACGTTATGAGTGGAACCTGCCGCATGACGTGAGCGTCGCCTCGTATGTCGCCTGGTCGACGGGCAAGTCGTGGCAGGACCTCGCGCAGCGCTACGCGAAAATCGTCGACGAGAAAATCGGCGACCCGTCGGTGGTCGCGAAGCTGACGGCGGAAGCGGTCGGCAACGCGAAAGATCCTCGCGAGATCGCCGCGCGCATTCTCGCCTCCGTCGAGCGTCACATCCGTTATGCGGGCGTCGAGTTCGGCGAAGGCTCGATCGTGCCGCGCTCGCCGGCCGAGACGCTGCGCAACAAATACGGCGACTGCAAAGACAAGGCGACGCTGCTCGTCGCAATGCTGCGTCAGGCCGGAGTGCCCGCGCATGCAGTGCTGCTGCGCGCCGGCGCGGGTTACGATGTCGAGCCGGATCTTCCAGGCTTCGGCTACTTCAATCACGTCATCGTCATGACGGAAGGAAAAGATCCGATCTGGATCGATCCGACCGACGAATTCGCGCGCGCCGGCGAACTGCCGGACTCCGATCAGGGACGTCTGGCGCTGGTCGCGAAGAACGACACCACCGCCCTCCTGCGCATCCCGCTTTCGGAAGCAGCCGCGAATCACACGATCGAGAACCGCACGTTCAAACTCGTGGAAGACGGCAAAGCGTTCGTGACCGAGGTGACGGAGTATTCGGGGAGCGACGAGCGGTCGACGCGGCGCTACTACACCTCGACCGATCGCAAGCAGCTCGGCGAAGGCCTCAAGACGTACGCCGAACAGGCGTATCTCTCGAAGAAAGTCGCAAAGTGGGACGTGACGGACACGCACGATCTCAACAAGCCGTTCCGCATCTCCATCGACATGGAAGAAGCGACGCGCGGCATGACCACGGGCGGCGAGGCGGCGGTCGGCATCTTCATGAGCCGCGTCGTCGGCGACATGCCGTCCGATCTGCATCGCGACATCGACGCGCAGGACAAAGACACGCCGGAAGACGAGAAGATCAAGCCGCGCGTGCACGACTTCGTTTTCCCGAAGCCGTACGTGCTCGACATTCACTACCGCATCGAGCCGCCGGCCGGATACACGGTGCGCAATCTGCCGGAGTCGGAGACGGTCAAGCTCGCGACGGCCACGTTCACCAAGAGCTACAAGGCGCAGCCGGACGGCGTGATCCTCGCCGACTTTCATTTCGACTCCGGCCCGCGCCGGATCACTGCGCAGCAATATGAAGCGCTGCGCAAAGAGGTCGTGAAGCTCGACAAGGAGAAGGCTCTCCTTCTCTACTTCGATCAGATCGGCAAGACGTATCTCGATGCGGGCGAAGTGGGCAAAGCGGTTGCGGAGTTCCGCCGCCTGGCGACGCTGCATCCGAAGGAAGCGCTGCATCACAGCGACATCGCTCGCGCGCTGCTCTCGGGCGGCATGGGTGCGGCCGCGCGTCGCGAGGCGAAGCGCGCCACCGAGATCGAACCCAAGTCCGCCAAAGCATGGTCGACCCTCGGATTCGTGCTCGTGAATGACCTCATCGGCCGCGAGCTCAAGAGCGGCTGCGACGTCGCGGGCGCGATCGCCGCGTATCGCAAGGCGAAAGAGCTCAAGTCCGATGACCTCAACATCCGCGCCGAGCTGGCGATGGTGCTGCAGCACGCGGACGACTGCACACGTTACGGCGACATTGCGCGCATGAACGAGGCGATCGCCGAGTACGTCGCGCTCAAGAAGGACATCGAGGAAGCGGACGATGCGGCGGTCGATCGCGAATTGCAGACGCTGTACGCGCAGACCGGCCGCTGGGACGATCTGCGGAAGCTGCTCGCGGAAACGACCGACACGCAGATGAAGAACACCTACACGCTGGTCGAGAAGGCTGCGGCGAACGGTGGCGCTGCCGCGGTTGCGGCTTCGCAGTCGATGGAGCCGGCGACGCGGCGCGAGGCGCAGACGAATGCGGCGAGCATCATGATCTCGCTGCGTCAGTACGGCGCTGCAGCGGACCTCCTCAGCGCAGCCGCGCAAGGTGCGCCGAATGCGGTCGCGCTGCGTCAGCGTGCGGACATGGTGCGCAAGATCGTGCGCCATGAAGACGTGAAGCTCGACGCGACGAACGCAACGTCGGTCATGAAGACGGCGTTCATCGATCTCTTCAAAGGCGCAACATCCGAGGAGCTGAACAAACGCTATTCGACCGCGGACGTCGCGGAGATCTTCAGTGAGGAAGGGCTCCGCTCGCACAACGGCACGCTGCCCTCGAAGCAGCGCGACGCGAAGAAGGCGATGGCGTCGAACGACACGCAGAAGAAGTTCATGACCGACTTTGCGCTGTCGGCCTTCGAGTTCCAGCAGGACGGCGACGAGAACGTCGGGCTGCGACTGCGCGGCCGCGCGCCGGGCGCAACGGGCGGCAAGGGTGAGTTCACGGCGTACATCGTTCGCGAGAAGGGTGAGTTCCGGATGGCGGGCTCCGATGACTCGCCGGCCGAGCTCGCGCTGCGCGCGTTCCGTCTCGCGGAGAAGAACGACGTCGTGGCCGCGCGTCACTGGCTCGACTGGGCGCGCGAACACGTGAGCGGCGGCGGCGACGATCCGCTCGGCGCCGAGCCGTTCACCGCACTCTGGTCGCGCGGCAAGGAAGCGAGCGCGGATGAAGTGCGTCTCGCGGCCGCGGTGCTGTTGCCGGATACGAAGAAGTCGTCGCAGCTCGCGTTGCCGGTGCTCGAAGCCGCGCGCGCGACGGCGACGCCCGAGGTGCAGTGGCGCATCGATCAGGCTCTGACGACGGCGTATGTGTCGCTCGAGCGCTGGAATGACGCGCTCGCGGTGGCCGATCGTCTGAGCGCGAAGTTCCCCGAGTCGGAGATCGCGTTCCGCAACGCGCAGTACGCGCTGCGCAAGCTCAATCGCGAAGACGAAGGCCGCAAGCGTGCGCTCGCGCGTCTCGAGAAAATGCCGGGCGACATCACCGCTCTCCGCGTTCTCGGCGATCTGTCGCTGACCAAGGGCGCGTACACGGAAGCGTCGAAGTATCTGGCAGGCGTGCTCGATCGCGCGAATGCAACGCCGAACGACTACAACGAGCATGCGTGGACGGAGATCTTCGCGAAGGGCGATCTGAACAAGGCGATCGAGGAAGCGCAGCATGCGACCGAAGAAGAGCCGGAGAGCTACTCGATTCTGAACACGCTGGCCGTGCTGTTTGCGGAAGCGGGCAAGTCGTCCGAAGCCCGCGACGCGCTGCTCAAGAGCATCGAGCTGCATGACGATGACACGCTCGAACCGGCGGACTGGTACGTGGTCGGCCGCATCGCCGAAAACTACGGCATCGCCGACGCCGCGATGGAGGCTTATCAGAAGATCGAGAAGCCGAAGGAAGAGCGCGGCGGGACGACGTGGGAGCTGGCGCAGATGCGGTTGAAGGGATTGAAAAAGTAGGTTCAAACGGTTGTCCGTTCTCCGTTGTTCGTTGAATGACGGAGAACGGACAACGGATAACGGACAACCGAGAACCGCCAGCCAAACAGAGCACGCGTGTCCCCGCGCGATGACGCGCCCCGCGCAAAAACCACAGATTTCCCCCGAATTTCCAGGTATCCCGCGCGCATACAATCCGACGCGGAGGTTTGACCGATGCGTCGCGTTCTCGTCGCGCTGCTTCTCGTTTTCCCCACCCTTCTTTCTGCTCAACCATCGCAGTCGCGCCGCGGAGGCGGCGACTGGTCGCCGCTCGCAGGCGGCGGTTGCATCGGCGGCCGTACGTGCGCCGATCGGAAGC
>JALYOB010000793.1 GCA_030857085.1 Acidobacteriota bacterium
CGAAGTGGACGACTTCAAGCACATCGAGCGCTACAGCCACGTGATGCACATGGTGACGGATGTAAGCGGCCGTCTGCGCCGAGACCGCACGCCCGTCGATGCGTTCCTCTCCTGCTTTCCCGCGGGCACAGTGAGCGGCGCGCCGAAGATCCGGGCGATGGAACTGATCGACCGCTTCGAGCACACCCGCCGCGGCCCCTACGCCGGCGCCGTCGCATACTTCAGCTTCTCCGGAAATCTCGATTCGTGCATCACCATCCGCACGGTGGTGCTCGCGAATGACCGGGCGTACGTGCAGGCGGGCGGGGGCATCGTGTTCGATTCGGATCCCTCCGCGGAGTACATGGAGACGGTGAACAAGAGCGCGGCGGTGCGGCGGGCGATCAGTGTGGCGAAAGCGGTGTTGGCGAACATTTCGTAAGACCGCCAGTCGGAAGGGGATCCCGCTCTGCGCGCGGATGACACGAAGTCACAGCTGCGGCGCGCGGTCATTCCACGCCACGAACCGCACCTTTTCCACCCCCGCCGAATGTAAAAAGTCCGCCAGTTTTTTCTCGCCGTTCTGCGCGGCCATCTTCAGCACGCCGCGTTTCAGCGCCTCGGCGCGGATGTTCTCTTCCGCATGTTGTCGCGCGCGCGTTTCGAGATCGATGTCGGCGCGGCGCAGCACGCCGGTTTTGCGGGTGAGCACGCGCGACTCCTGATTATCGACGCGCGTCACGAGCACCTGCGCACGCGGCATGCGGAGGTTGATCGTGCCGTCGGGGGAGCGCCACACGTCGCCCGGTTTTAGCTGGGCGAGGTCGAGGCCGGCGATGACGTCGCCGGTGGCGAGGAACGTGAGCTCGTCGCCGGCCAGCGCGTTCGGGATCATCTTGTACTCCTGCTTGATCGTCGCGACGTGCATCACGCGCATCGATGCAGTCTCGAGGCGATTGAGCTCGCGCACCTGCGTCACGAGCGTCGTGATGTCGATCGTCTTTTCCTGCGGCGCCAGCACCTCGGTGACGATGCTGCGCTTCGCCACGCGCCAGACGATCACGCCAGTCGTGATCGTCACGGCAATGGCGACCAGAAGCGCACCGAGCGCAAGAAAGGCCGTTCGACGTTGCATGATTGAAACCAGTAGTGGCGCTTCTACTAAAGCTGTGCTAGGCTCTCCGCCTCCCGGTAAGGTTCAAGGAAGCGTCCAAGCGGCCCTCAGAAGCTCTCGGGCTTCGCCTCGCCCTCACACCTGCAGCGCTTCCCCCGTCAGCTCGCGATACGCATCGAGGTATTTCTCGCGCGTTTTCTCCACGACCTCTGCGGGCAGTTCCGGCGCAGGCGGCGTCTTGTCCCACGTCGTCGTTTCGAGCCAGTCGCGCACGAACTGCTTGTCATACGACGGCGGATTTTTGCCGACGACGTACTGATCCGCGGGCCAGAAGCGCGACGAATCGGGCGTGAGCACTTCGTCGATCCAGACGATCTTTCCATCGCGCAGACCGAACTCGAATTTCGTATCCGCGATGATGATGCCGCGCGTCCGCGCGTACTCCGCCGCTTCGTTGTAGATCGAGAGCGTCAGGTCACGCAGCTGCGTCGCGAGCTCGCGGCCGACGATGTCGCTCATCTGTTCGAACGAGATGTTGATGTCGTGGCCGGTGTCTTCTTTCGTCGCAGGCGTGAAGATCGGTTCGCGCAGTTTGCTCGCGGTGGTCAGCCCTTCTTCGAGTCTGATCCCGCAGACTGAGCCGGTCTCTTTGTACTCTTTGAGTCCCGACCCGACGAGGTAGCCGCGCGCGACGCATTCGACCGGCACGACCTCGCATTTTTTGACGATGACGCTGCGGCCGCGCAGCTCCGGATGTTTGCGTACGTCTTCGGGAAACTTCTCAAAGTCCGCTTCGAGAATGTGATTCTCGAGCTGCGTGAAGCGGCGGAACCAGAAGTTCGAGATCTGCGTGAGGATCGTCCCTTTGTCCGGGATGCCCGGCGAGAGGACGACGTCGAACGCGGAGATGCGATCGGTGGCGACGAACAGGTACGCGTCGCCGAGGTCATAGACGTCACGGACTTTGCCCCGGCGCGCGAGAGGAAACGGAAGAGACGTTTGCGTTACGGCTGCGCTCATGAGCGGGAGTTTATAGCGAGTGCGGCGCCGCTG
>JALYOB010000794.1 GCA_030857085.1 Acidobacteriota bacterium
CCAGTTCACCGCGTCCCACAGGTAGATGATGCCCGCGCCCGGAAGTGTGCGCGCTGCATTCGCGACCGTCTTTTCCGGCCCGTCCGCTTTCACTCCGCGCGAGGCGAGCGCACGTGCGACGGCTGCGAGCGCGCGGTCGCCGGCGGTCTTCGCGCTGCCGTAGATGCGCTTCTTCTCTTCGACCGAAGTCGCGACGTACGCACCACGAAAGCGATACGCGCGCAGCAGCTTGCCGTGCGCGTCGAGATCGTTCGCGTTCTGCGCGATCGCCCGCTCGTACGAGGCGATGGCAGCATCGATCTCCGTTGCTTTCGCGCGTGCACCGCTCGCTCCTTCCGCGCGCGCCGCGTAATGACGATCCCCTTCCGCGACCTGCGCAAACAGCGGCATTGCGACGAGCAGCGAGACCACGATGGCACGTGCGTTGAAGCGAACTGTTCTCATCATGCGAGCCTGGATTGTAGTCGCTGCGATCGCCGCACTCGCCGGTTGCCGCGGAGAACCGGTGCCGCGCGATTACCAGAACGCGCCGCCCGCCATGACCCATCCGCCGCAGAACGCGACACAGACGCCGTCCACCAACGGCGGCGGCCAGGCCCCGCCGCTCCCCTCGACCGGAGCCGAAGGCACCGCCGCCCCCTACGAGCCCGTGACGCCGCCCGCACAACCAACCACGACGACGATGCCGGATCAGGCGCCGACGTCGACATAGTCGACGTTCTCCGTTCTCCGTTGCGCGTGCATCTCGCGCTGAATCACATTGAACGGACAACGGATAACGGACAACAATCCAGTCGTGCGCCTCGTCTTCCTCGGCACTCCCGCCTTCGCCGTCCCTACGCTCGACGCGATTCGTCGCGAGCATGAGGTTGCGCTCGTCGTGGCGCAGCCCGACAAACCGGCAGGGCGCGGAATGAAGATGCAGGCGCCGCCGGTGGCGCAGCGGGCGAAGGAGTTCGGCATTCCGCTGTTGCAGCCGCCGAAGATTCGCAGCGAAGACGCGCTGTCCGCGATCCGCGATGTGCAGCCCGATGTCGGCATCGTCGTCGCCTACGGCAAGATCCTTCCGGCAGCGCTGCTCGCGATTCCGCATCATGGCTTTCTCAACATCCACGGCTCGGTGCTGCCGCAGTGGCGCGGCGCGGCGCCGATTCAGCGGTCGATCGAAGCAGGCGATCGCATCACCGGCGTCACGATCATGCGCGTCGACGAAGAGCTTGATCATGGTCCGATGCTCGCGATCGAAACGACGGAGATCGATCCCGACGAGCGGACGCCGCAACTCGCCGAGCGGCTCGCGACGTTGGGCGCCGACGCGTTGCTGCGCGTCTTGCGCGACCTCGAACGCGGCGTGGCGGTGGAGACGCCGCAGGACCACGAACGCGCCACGATTGCTCCGAAAATCGAAAAAAGCGAAGGAGAGATCCGGTTCGACGAAACGACGGCGACGATCTACAACCGCTTCCGTGCCTTCGATCCCTGGCCGGGCATTTTCATGACCACGCACGGCGAGACGATCAAGCTCACGGAAGTGCGTCCCGCGAATGGCAGCGGCGCGCCGCGAACGACTCTCTCGCTCGACGACGAGGTGGTGATCGCGACTGCCGACGGCGCGATTCGCATTCTCGAAATGCAGCGCCCCGGCAAACCGCGCACTCCCGCCGCCGCCGTTGCCCGCGGCCTCGGATGGTCTGCAGGAATGACGCTGTGACTTCCGAACGCGCACGCGCGCTTCATCTCCTGCAACGCATCGAGCGCGAGTCGCTCTACGCCTCGCTCACGCTCCTCGGCGAAACGAATTTCATCCGCACCCTCGTCCTCGGCGTGCTGCGCTGGCGCTCCCGTCTCGACTTCGCCATCGCGGAACTGGCGAAGCGTCCCGTGAAGAAACTCGATCCGCCCGTCGTCGAAGCATTGCGCCTCGGCCTCTATCAGCTGCTCTACATGGACGTCGCACAGTACGCGGCCGTGTCCGAAACCGTCGATCTCACGCCGAAGCGGGCCCGCGGTTTCGTCAACGCGATTCTGCGCAGCGCCACACGCGCGAAACCGCCCGAACCACGCGATCTTCCGACGCGTACCGCGCATCCGGAGTGGCTCATCGCACGCTGGTCGCGCACGTACGGCGAGTCGCGTGCAGCGAAG
>JALYOB010000795.1 GCA_030857085.1 Acidobacteriota bacterium
GTCGCGAACTGCTCCACCAGCAGCGGATCCCACTTGCCGCCGTTCGCCTCCCGGCGCAGCGTCGCGAGTGCCGCATCGTGCGTGAGCGGCGCGGGGCGATAGGAACGATGCGAGGTCAGCGCGTCGTACGCGTCGACGATCGAGAGAATGCGCACCTCGTACGGGATCGCTTCGGCCGAGAGACCATCGGGATAGCCGCGGCCGTCGTAGCGCTCGTGGTGATGTCGAATGAGCTGCAGCACCGCAGACAACGTCGTCAGCGGCCGCACCATCTCCTCGCCGATCACCGGGTGATCGATCACGCGCAGGAACTCGTCGCGCGTGAGCGGCCCCTTCTTGTTCAGCAGACCTTCCGGCACCGCGATCTTGCCGATGTCGTGCAGCAGCCCGGCGACGCGAATCGTCTCCGCCTGCATGTGCGTCAGACCCACATGCAGCGCGAACGTCCTCGCGAGATCGCCCACACGCTGCGAATGCCCGCGCGTGTAGCGATCCTTCGCCTCCAGTGCGAGCGCGAGCGCGCAGATCACGTTCTGCGTCTGCTCGAGATCGGCGTGGTACTCGTGGATCCGCAGCAGCGAGTGAATGCGCGTCACGAGTTCGAGCCGGTTCAGCGGATAGTTGATGAAGTCGTCCGCGCCATTGACGATCGCCTCCTGCCGCATCGCACCGCCGCGCTGCGAAGTCAGCACGATCACCGGCAGAAACTCGTAGCGCGCATCCGCACGCAATGACGCGAGCGTCGACGCACCGTCCTGCACCGGCATCATCAGATCGAGCAGCACGACGTCGGCCTGCGCGCGTTCGAGCGTATCGAGCGCCTCTTTGCCGTTCTCCGCGAACAGCAGTTCGAGCTCGGTGTCGGCGAGCGTCGCCGCAAGCAGCTCGCGGTTGTGCGGGTTGTCGTCGACGCACAGCACACGCGCTTTCCGCCGCGAGCGCGGCCGCATGTGCTTCGACGCGGCAGCAGCGGGCATTTCTTCGTTCAGTGACGCGGCGAAGAACTTCACCAGCTCCACATTGAACGCACCATCGATCGCCTCGCTCATCAGCTGCTCCACCGCCACATCCTCGGTGATCGCGCGCTCGTGATGAATCTCGTCGAACCGGTTCGCGATGCCGACGATCTGCGCTTCGAGCGGAATCTGATCGCCCTTGAGGCCATCGGGATATCCGGAGCCATCCCACCGCTCGTGATGCGAGCGAACGATCGGCACGAACTGCCGGAAGGTCATCATCGGCTCGAGAATCGACGCGCCCATGCGCGTGTGATCGGCGACGCGGCCGCGCTCTTCATCGGTCTCGGGCGAAGTCGTGAGCAGATGATCGGGCACGCCGATCATGCCGAGGTCGTGGAGCATGGCGCCTTTGACGACGGTTTCGCGTTCGTCGGCGGAGAGCCCGAGCTTGTCGCACAAGCGCGCCGCGTACGACGCGACGCGATGCACATGACCGCTCGTGCGCGCGTCCTTGCTTTCGAGCGCGCTGGTGAGCGTCATGATGATGTTCTCGCTCGAATCGAGTTCCTTGCGCAGGTTGCGGATCTTGATGAGAGAGCGGATGCGCGTGCGCAGCTCGTCGCGATGGATCGGCTTGTTGAGAAAGTCGTCCGCTCCTGCTTCGAGCGCGCGGATCTTGTCGTCCGTGCCCGTCAGCGCGGTGAGCATGAGGATCGGGATCGTGCGTCCCGCGGGCGAGCTCTTGATGCGCTCGCACGCCTCGTAGCCATCCATGTTCGGCATCATCACATCGAGGACGATGATGGACGGATTGTGCTGCGGGTAGAGCTCGAGGGCTTCGCGTCCGTCGCGCGCGAGGACGACTTCGTAACCCCAGCTCCAGAGATACTCCTCGAGCAATTGCAGATTCTGCTCGTTGTCGTCGACGGCGAGGACGACGTCCCGCTCGACGACCGACGTCTCTGCGGCAGCTATGGACATATCTGGGATTCCTGCGAGGCGGGGATTATACGACGACGTGGGGGCCTCCGGCGGCCGGGGGCACGGCCCCCGGACCCCGTCTGCAGGCCAAGCCTCCGCGACATTTGTGCGAGATCAACGAACTCTGTCGCGGAGGCTTTGCCTGCAAGCGGGGTCCGGGGCCCGCGGCCCCGGCCGCCGGAGGCCCCTCGTCATCCGAACAT
>JALYOB010000051.1 GCA_030857085.1 Acidobacteriota bacterium
CGTTTCACCGCTTCACGCCCTCGGCGAACAGCGTCGGAATCCGCATCCGAAGCGGACTCGCGGCGTTGAGCTTCTCCTCGATCCGCCTCCACACCTCTTCGTCGCTCGTCACGCGGAGCCAGCCGTCTTTGAAGAAGCTGACCAGCGGATGCTGCAGCAGCGCGGTGCCGGTGGCGAAGTGCAGATGAAATGAGTCTTCGATGACGCGCGTGACCTCGAAGCCGCCGTCCGAGAGCAGCTCTTCGATCGATGCACGCGTGGCGCGATGCGCTTCCTGCGCATTGACGGCATCGACGAGCGACGGCGGAACGCTTTCGCGAAAGACGTCGTAAAACGCGGCCATGTGGCCTTTGAGATTCGTGGTGATGGCGAGCCGTGCGCCGCGCTTCGCCACCCGATGACACTCGCGCATCGCCGCGGCCGGATCGTCGAAGTTGTTGATGCCGAGGTTCGAGGTGATGAGGTCGAAGGAATCGGAGGGGAGCGGCATCGCGATCGCGTCGCATTCGAGCAGCTCGACGTTCGTGAGGCCGTACACCGCCAGCTTGCGCCGCGCGCGTTCGAGTCCGCCCGGCCAGATGTCGACGCCGGTGAAGTGCGAGCCTGGTCCATGTGCGTGCGCGAGCTCGAACAGCGGAAAGCCGGTGCCGCACGCGACGTCGAGTCCGCGAATGTTCGGGCGCAGTTCGAGATGGTCGAGCATCAGCGCACCAAAGTGCGACGCCCAGAGCGAGGTTTCGTCGTACGCGCCGCCGGCGAAATCAGGATGCGAAAAGATGCTCATGCGAGTGCGAACTTCTGCAGCGCGGTGTGGACCGCTCCATTTGGATTGAGTTGACTGGAAAAGAGCGTGACCGCGTCGATGGTGAAAGGCTCAGAGCGATAGTCGCGAAAGGTGCGCGTGAAGAGCTCCGTCGATGCAGGCGGCCACGCGTCGCGGATACGCATGAGCGTGAGATGCGGGCGAAAGTCGGCGCGATCGAGTGTGACGCCGCTCGCGGTCACCGCGACGCGCACCGCGTTCGCGACGTCGATGAAGCGCGCTTCCGGCTCGAGCCCGATCCAGCCGACGCGCGCACGCCGCGGATTGGGAAAGAATCCCGACCCATGCAGCGTCGCCGCGAAACGAGGAACTGCTGCAACGGCTTCACGCACGCGCGGCGCGAGGTCGTCGATCAGCAACTCCGATTGTTCGCCTAAAAAGGCGAAGGTCAGATGCTGCGTTTCCTCGCGCACCCACGATGCGGACGGCAGTCGCGGCCGCACCTGCGCGACGCGCGTGTTGAGCTCGGCCAGCACGGCGGCAGGGAAATGCGTCGCGAGGAAGAGTCGCATCGGCAGCGGGAAAACCGCGCGATTTTACTTCCGATCGGCCTGCCCCGCGAGAAACTCCGGCGTGAAGATCTCCGCGATCTGTTCCTCGGCGAGCAGGTTTTTCTCGCGCAGCATGTCCGGAATGCGCTGCCCTGTCTTCGCCGATTCCTTCGCCAGTTCCGCCGCGGCTGCGTAGCCGATGAGCGGATTGAGCGCGGTCGCGAGGGAGGGAGAGCTGATGTAGTACGCCTCACAACGTTCACGATTCGCGGCGATCCCGCGGATGCATTTCTCGATGAACACCGGCAGGTAGTTCTTCAGGATCTCCATCGAGAAGGTGATCTCGAAGGCCATCAGCGGCATCATTACGTTCAGCTCGAGCTGTCCCGCCTGCGAGGCGAACGCGATCGCGGCGTCGGCGCCGATGATGTGGAAGAGCAGCTGGTTCATGCACTCGAGCATCGACGGATTCACTTTGCCCGGCATGATCGAGGAGCCCGGCTGCACGGCCCGCAACACGATCTCGGCGAGGCCGGTGATCGGTCCCGAAG
Organism: Acidobacteriota bacterium; assembly: GCA_030857085.1. Taxonomy (GTDB): domain Bacteria; phylum Acidobacteriota; class Thermoanaerobaculia; order Gp7-AA8; family Gp7-AA8; genus QHVT01. Next base: position 1,866 of record JALYOB010000051.1, read on the forward strand.
AAAGCAGACGGAGGTCGTTGGTGATGCGCGTGAGCTCGAGCGCGAGGTTGCGCATCGCCGCGGAAACGGCGACGACCGGCAACTGCGATTGCATCGCCTCGCGCAGGTCTTCGGTGGGATGCAGTTCGAGCTGCGTCGCTTCGCTGAGGTGCCGCACGACGGCGAAGCGATAGCCCACCGGCGTGTTGATGCCGGTGCCCGCGGCAGTGCCGCCGATGCCGAGGATGCGGAGCTCTTCGGCGGAATCGCGGAGCAGACGGGTGGCGCGGCGCGTCGCGGCCGCGTACGCTTTGAACTCCTGGCCTAACGTGACCGGCACCGCATCCGCGAGATGGGTGCGGCCGGACTTGATGACGTCGGCGAACTCGTCGCCTTTCGCATCGAGCGCGTCGCCTAAATCGTCGAGCTTCGGCGCGAGGCGATCGAGGAGGAGGAGTGTTGCGACGCGAATGGCCGTCGGGAAGACGTCGTTCGTCGACTGGGCCATGTTCACGTGATCATTTGGGTGAACAGGCTTGTATTCGCCGGCCTTGCCGCCGAGGGTGAGGTTGGCGAGGTTCGCGATGACCTCGTTGCAGTTCATGTTGAACGACGTGCCTGCGCCCGCCTGAAAGACGTCGACGACGAAGTGGGGTCGGAAGCGTTCGAACTCGCGCAGGATGCGGTCGCACGCGCCGACGATGGCGTCTGCGATCGGGGCGTCCATCGCGCCGAGCTCGCGATTCGCGAGCGCCGCGCTGCGCTTGAGGAGGATGAAGGAGCGGATGAAGAGCGGATGCTGCCGCAATCCGCTGATGGGGTAGTTTTCCACGGCGCGCTGCGTTTGCGCGCCATACAACGCGTCCGCCGGGACGCGGACTTCGCCAAGGGTGTCTTTTTCGATGCGCATCGAGTGGCTCTGGGGGCAACTCTTGCGCCATGCGCGCGCTGCGCGCGCGCATGACGCGGTTGGGCCGGTTGTCCGTTACCCGTTGTAGGTGAGGCGTCGCACGACTTCCCCTTCAACGGATAACGGACAACGGACAACCCCCTCACGCCTTCAGCGCAGTCAACCGCTCTTTCGACTCCTCCAGCACCTGCTTGTGCAGCGACTGGCCGTGCGCGTCCATGGTGACGATGGCCATGAAGTCTTCGACCCAGAGGTGCCAGATGGCTTCAGGGGATCCGAGGTCCATCCAGTCGACGCCGTCGACGCGTTTGATCGAGGCCGCGCAGACCTGTGCCGCGCCGCCGATCGCGTGCAGGTAAACCGCGCCGTACTCCTTGCACGCGGCGAGCGTCTTCTCGCCCATGCCGCCCTTGCCGATGACGCCGCGGATGCCGTAGTCGCGAATGACTTCGTGCTGATACGGCTCCTCGCGCGAGGAAGTGGTCGGCCCCGCCGCCTTGCATACCCACTGATCCCCCTCTTTCACCATCACCGGCCCGCAGTGATAAATGATGTGCCCCTCCAGATCCACCGGCGGCTTCGTCCCTTCATGAATGCGGTGATGCACCGCATCGCGCCCGGTGAACAGGCGTCCCGTGATGGCGACCGTATCGCCGACATGCAGCGAACGGATGGTGGACTCGGAGAGAGGGGTGGTTAGGTTGATCGTTGCCATTTGAGTTCCTCGGGTTCCTCGGAGTTCCTCGGGTAGTCAGGTGTGTCGTTTCTGTTCGTTGCGTGCTTCGTCCGCAACGTATTGCATGAGCGCCGTCAGGCCGCGGCCGATCCCGCGAATCGTATCCGCGATTTCGACCGCTTCGTCTTCTGCGATGAAGTGCAGCCGCGCCGACAGTTCGGTCTGAGTTTCTAACTCGAACGTAGATCCAAGCGCATTCTCGAGAAAGTGGTAGCGCTGTTTCGCCGTACGTCGGCCGTATCCCTCGGCGATGTTGGATGGTATCGACACAGCCGCGCGGCGCATCTGTTGCGCGATCCCGTATCGCTCCGCCGCGGGAAAGTTCGATGTGACGTCATAGACGCGAACGGTGAGATCCATCGCCAATTGCCACACTTTCAACTCGCGATACGACGTCACGCTCTCATCTACTCCGAGGAACTCCGAGGAACCCGAGGAACTCCGAGGAACTCAATAAAGCCACTCCGTCACATTCCCCTCCAGATCCAACTGCGCGCCTCGCCTCCGGAACGCCCAGCACATGTATGCAATCGACACGAAGAACGAGGCCGGGAGGCGGTTCAGTTTGCCGATCTTGCAGGCGAGCAGGGTCGTTTTGCCGCCGAAGCCCATCGGGCCGATGCCGGACTGATTCGCCTTTTCGACAACACGTGCTTCGAGGGCGGCGAGTTCGGGGTCTGGGTTGGGGTCTTCCATCGTGCGGAGGAGCTGTTCTTTCGCGTGGCCGTAGCCGGTGCCGCGGTCGCCGCCGATGCAGACGCCGAGGATGCCGGGGCCGCAGCCTTGTCCCTGGGCCTGCACCACGCAGTCGAGGATCGCGTTTTCGACGCCGCGCAGGTCGCGGCCGCCGAGGTCGGGGTGGGGGAGGGAGTACTGCGCGTTCATGTTCTCGCAGCCGCCGCCTTTGAGCATCAGCTTCACTTCGACATGCGGCTCGCGCCATTGATGGAAGTGAAAGACCGGCGAGCCGGGACCGGTGTTGTCGCCGGTGTTTTTGCCGGTCACGCTGTCGACGCTGTTCTGGCGCAGATAGCCTTTTTTCGTCGCCGCGCGCACGGCCTCGGTGGCGATCTCCTCGAACTCGAGCTGGTCGTAGCCGACCGGCGTGTGGACGTAAAAGAGGATCGTGCCGGTGTCCTGGCAGAGCGGCAGCGAGCTGTCGCGCGCGAGGATGATGTTGCAGCCGATGACGTCGAGGGCGACGTCGGCATTCGAGCCTTTCTCTTCCTGCTTGCGCGCGCCGGTGACGGCGTTCACGACATCGTCGGGGAGTTGCGTCGACGTGCGGCGGATGAGCTCGAGAATGCTTTCGAAAAGGGCGGTCTGAGTGCTGACTTCGTGCAGTGGCTGAACGCTCATGAAGTGTCTCTCCGGAAGGTGTCATCCCGAGCGAAGTCGAGGGATCCCCTGAATCGGAGGACGCCTCCACGCTCGGCATGACACGGCGGGCGCGAGTTTATCGCGCCCGCCGGAGAAACGTTTTGCCGCTGTTGCCGCTTCCGTTTACCAGTTGAACGACTGCGTGCCGCGCTTGCCGACCACGTCGTTCCTGTACGCGTAGCAGTACGACGAACCGAAGCAGCGGTACGGCGAATCATCGTGCTGTTCGAACGGCGTCAGGAAGATGTTCGGCCGCGCCTCGGCCGTGCGGCCGGATGCATCGCTGACGCTCACGCGCATCTCGACGTTCGAGCCGTAACGCGCCTGCGTTCCCTGCACCTGGTGATACGAGCTGTTCCAGGTGTACCAGTACTCCTCGCCCGTGTCGTAGTCGCGGCGCAGCTGACGTCCGTGCGACGCATACGTGATGTCCATCGAAACGCGCGCGGCGTTGATCGAGATCAGATCGGTCGGACCTTCGTCATACGGCCAGTTCTTCGGAAGGGCCGGATTGCAGACGCGAACGATGACGCCGTCGCCGTCGAACTGTTTGCAGGCGCCGAGCGAGTCCGCGTACTCGTAGGTGAAGGGGATGTTCTCGATGTCGGCGAAGGTCGTGCCGCCGGAGGTCTCTTTATAGCTGACGCTCACGGAGTCGAAGTCGAGCGCGGACTGCTTGACGAGGCCGAGGAAACTCGCGCCGACCATGGTGCCGGTGTCGCTGGTTTCGGAGAACTGCCAGTCGGCTGCGTCGATCTTGTTGTAGGTCGACCAGGCGCGATCGTGCGCGGATGCGATCCACTCCGGAATCGGGCTGACGACGCGCACGCTCTGCGAAATGCTGTTGTTCGCAGTGTCCCAATCGGCCGGCGAGACGGAGTCGACGCGCACCTGCAGCGACTTCGTGCCGGTGGTGGGGAAGGTGTAATCGAATCCGCAGGTGACCGCGTCACCCGCATCGATCCAGATGCCGTTCGCGCGATCGACCTCGTGACCATCGACGCTGAGGACGCAGTTCGCGCGTGCGCCGGTGTCGCCATTGTGCTCGGCGACGACGGCGTTGATCATCGTCGGAACGCCGGTATAGACGCGCTCCGGAACGTCGATGCCGATGGCGGCTGCGTCAGGACGAAGCTTCACGATCTCCTCGACCGTGACGACGTCGGTACGCGCGCCGTCGATGCCGCGGACGTTGGTCTGGACCTGCAGTTTCGCGTGGCGGCCGAAGTGATCGGCGAGATGCAGAGAGAAATTCGGCGACGACTGCGAGTTGAAGTTGCGCGTGCCGGTGGGGAGCTTGAGCTGCAGTTTGTCGATCGTTCCCCTGGCCGCGCCGCCGTCGAAGTCGCCGGTGGTGACATCGAGATCGGTGCTGCCGTCGCGATTGAGGAGCGCGCGTGCGGTGATGGCCGCGCTGCCCGAGCGGCCGTGCGCGTTCGGAACGCCGGTGTCTCTGTATTTGACGCTGTTGGGGATGTGCTGCGCGGCGGCTGCGCCGGTGGCGGTGAAGAAGGCGGCGATGGCGAGAGTGGCAGTGAGGAGGGAGATGGATTTCCGCGTCATCGGGTGCTCCGTTTCGCCTTTCGTGTGGACACACTTCGGGCGTGCAGGTTCATTGTGTTTTTTCGTCGTCTACGGCTCTCTGCGGATCGCGCCGCAGGGGTTGCGGCGGCGGTGAAAGCGTCGGCTTTCACTGGCGGGTCATTACAATAACAAAGCCAATTTTTGGCCACTGATGAGCAGATCCGGAAATTTTTCTTTCCATCGTTCGGCAGCGCGCGTGCGCAGGCCGCCCGTGCGCGTACAATGCCGCATCCACCTGCAGGCGCTCTCGTCCGGCGAAGGCAAAAAATCGATCCTGCCGTTCCTGTAGAAGAAAGGTCTCCTTCATGCGCAGATCCGCGCTCCTCGGTGTGCTTCTCGCCACGCTCGCGCCAGCCTTCTTGTGGGCCGGCGAGGGAAAAGTACGGCGCAGTCCCATGGCAGTCAAAGACGAGTACATCGTGGTGCTCAACGACGCGACTCCGCGCGACACAGTCCCTGCCGTCGCGGCGCGGCTCGCGCGCGAAACCGGCGGAAAACTCGAGCGCGTGTGGCAGGACGCGTTGAAGGGTTTTTTCGTCCGGATGAATGAGAAACAGGCGCAGGGGCTGAGCCATCATCCCGACGTCAAGTACATCGAAGAGAACGCGCAGATGTTCGTTTCGTCGACGGTGCCAACGAACGTCGATCCCGCGTGCGATCCCGCGCCGGGCATCACCTGCACCACCGACGACAATCGTCTGTGGCACCTCGATGTGATGGACCAGAACTCGGCCGTCGGTACGAAGGACTTTTCGTACTGCGAGACCGGGAGCGGCGTTTACGTTTACGTGATCGATGAGGGTGTCATGCGCGCGCACCGCGAATTCGAGAACAGTTCGGCCAAAGTGGTCGATGGCTTCGACGCGAGCGGCGATCCGGCGAATCTACCGGCGTGGAATCCTTGCGGCGGCCCTGTCGTGTTCGGCCCGCCGGACGGCGCTCTCTTACCGCAACAGTTCATCAAGCGCTCTCACGGCACTGGCGTCGCTTCCCTCGTGAACGGCAGGAATCTCGGCGTTGCGCGCGACGCGAAGGTCGTGCCGGTGAAAGTCGCGTCATGCGTCGAATACGCGGCGCGGAAGCTCAGCCGCGACACGCCGGATACCGACTATACGACGGGCGAGATCGTCATGGCGGGTGCAGCGTTCCATCGCGTGACGCAAGGCGGTCGGACCGGCTCACAGGCGACGTATCCGAGTCAGTGGCCGACGTCTCAGACGAATACCTGCTGTGCAACCTGGGGCGGCGTGACCCTCCAATGGCTCGGGAACGACGGCATTCCGAGAGGCACGACGCTGGAGATGACGATTACGGGATTGAACTGGATCCTCAGTCCCTCGAATCCATATCCAAAGTCGCCCGCCGTGGTTTCGCTCAGTACATTTCGCCTCCTCGGCGAAGCGACCTCCGTTCCGAGTAACTTCAGCAACAGTCTGGAAGATGCGATCGAATCGCTGCTCCTCTACAACAACGGCCAGGGCATTACCGTCATCGCCTCCGCGAACAATCAGAATGCGAATGCCTGCGACACCAGCCCTGGCCGGATGTCGCGCAACAATCCGAATAAACCGGCGGATCCGCTGAAGCCGTACAAGGTGATCACAGCCGGCGGCACGATGCTGCGCAACAATCCCGATTCGAACCCAGCCACGGGCGGCAACGCGAACGCACCGGAGCCGATGTACGACGCGTCGAAAGCCACGCGATTTGCACGGTGGCGCTGCGAGGGCGGCGATTCGGACTACTGCAGCGCGGATATCAACAGCGCGCAGGGGGAACCATCGCCGCCAGCGACCACGAGCGAGGCCTACAAAAGCTGGACTATGGGTTCGAACGGCGGCCAGTGTGTAACGCTGTTCGCACCCGCCAAGAACATCCCGGTTGCGAGCTCGGTCGGCAACAGTTCGTATCGGGACTCGCGCGCGACGAACGGTACGGCCTCCGGCACGTCGTGGTCGGCCCCGATCGTTGCCGCAGCAGCGGCGCGGATTCTCCAGAACAACACGACGTACACGGTCGACCAGGTCTACGACGCGCTCATGGCGCGGACCACGCCCACGCTCGACGCGGAGAAGATCAATCCCCCCAACGTCACCGGGACGCCGAACAAGGTGCTGAACCTGACGCCGATCGTCCTGCAGGCGCTACCCGCCACGACGCAGATATCCAACGGAACGGCGACGATTACGGTGAGCGCGAGCAGCGCGAGTTCGCTGACCTACACGCTCTATTTGGTGAACTCGAGCTTCGACACGACCACCTACAACAGTGGCGCCGGCGCTTCGTCGATCGTGACCGGGCCGCAGACGTCGAATACGTTCACCGTCACGGCCCAGGCCGGGACGTCTTTCTGGGTGCGGGCGACGAGCAGTTGCGGTTCGGCCGATACCAACATCACGAAGCTGGTCGATCCGCCCGTTCCGGTGACCGCGCCCACGGGCGTCTCTGCGAGCGCCACGGGCGGCACCGCAACCATTACGTGGAACAGCGTCACCGGCGCCGACGGCTACCGTCTCGAGCGCAAAGTCTCCTCGGCAGCGTGGGTCGTCGTGAAGGACGTGACCGGTGTCTCGACGGTGTCGACGACCGACGTTCCAGCGTCGCCGAGCGGAGTCGTTCTCTACCGCATCCGCGCACGCGCGGGCTCGACCTACTCGACTCCGAGCAGCAGTGACGTGGCGTACGCCGCCACCTTCACGAACGACGCCCTCGCAATCGACGACGCGATTCGTGCCGAGCACGTCGCAGAGCTGCGGGCCGCGGTGAATGGTCTGCTCGACATCGCAGGACAAGCCCCGCTGTACACGTCGGCCCAGGTCGACCCGAACAGCCTCCGCTCCCAGCCTGTTGCGGCCACGGATCTGACCACGCTGATGCAGAACCTCAACACCGCACGCGCCGGGGTGGCGCTGTCGGCGCGAGGCTTCAGCAACACGATGGGCACGGGACAGCCCATCCGTGCAGCCGACATCAACGATCTTCGCCTCTGCGTCCGGTAGGCGTGTTGCGAGGGGCGGGCAGGTCCCGCTCCTCGCGCCGCGATCGCTGCGGCTCACGCCATCGTCAGCGCAAAGTACGCTCCCACTCCATGCGCCACCGTCAGCGGCCAGACGCGACGCCACTTCCAGTAGACGGCCGCGAAGATGAGACCTAACGGCAGGATGGTGAGGGGCACGATCGGTCCCTGATCGAGATGGCAGATCAGGCGGACGGCCGCACTGAGGGAGATGCCGAATGCCGCCCCTTCGCGTTCGGTCGCGCGGAGGTTGTACGCGACCTCGAACGTCTCTTCGTAAAGTGGATCGATCGCCAGCAGCAGAATGAGCGGCAGCCAGGAGACGCGCGAGACCTGCGTCGTCACCGCGGCGGTGTTGAAGCCGGTGACGTCGGTGAAGACGAGGACCAGTCCGGCGATGGCGATGTTCGAGCCGATGAGCAGCACCATCCCTGCAATCGTCAGCGGCATCGTGATGCGCAACCCGAGCTCGCCCGCCGTCCAGCCGCGCGCGCGCAGAACGAGGACGGCGATCGTCCCCGCGACCAGCTCGATCGCGCCGATCGTGAGCAGCCTGCGATCATCGAACACGACCACCGTTTCGCGGCGCAGGAGACCTGCGATCGCCATCGCCGCCAGCGGCCCAAAGCAGATGAGGTTGATCAGGATCAACTCGCTGCGCTGGGAGAGTCGCCGGAGCATGCGGGCGCCAAAGTAGCACGCGCAAAACAGCGAGCCAACGGAATGAATGGCAAAATTTGCCGGTTACGGATCTTGAGTCTGCTGGACTCAATGTGAGGCAAAGCTATGAAGTTCAACAAACTTACGGTGAAAGCCCAGGAAGCAGTGGCGGAGGCGCAGAACCTCGCCCGTGGAGCAGGCAACCCGGAACTCTCGCCCGAACACCTGCTGCTCGCGCTCGTGCGGCAGGAAGGCGGCATCGTCGGTCCGATCCTCAGCAAGCTCGGCGTGACGCCGGCAACAGTCGAGACGGAGATCGCGGCCGAGGTCGCGAAGTTCTCGAAGGTCGGCGGCGCGTCTGCCGATCCGATGGTCTCGAGCTCGCTCCGCAGCGTGTTCGATTCTGCGTTCCGCTCCGCCGAGACGTTCAACGATGAATATGTTTCGACCGAGCATCTGCTGCTCGCGATTTCGGACGCGAAAGGCACGACTGCGCAACAGGTGCTGCGGCGCCACGGCGTGGTCGCGGATGCGGTGCTCAAGGCGCTGCAGTCGGTGCGCGGCACGCAGCGCGTCACCGATCAGAATCCCGAGGACAAGTATCAGGCGCTCGAACGCTACGCACGCGACCTGACGGCGCTCGCACGCCGCGGCAAGCTCGATCCGGTCATCGGCCGCGACGAGGAAATCCGCCGCGTGATTCAGGTGCTCTCGCGCCGCACCAAAAACAATCCGGTGCTCATCGGCGAGCCGGGCGTCGGCAAGACCGCGATCGTCGAAGGTCTGGCCCGCCGCGTGATCGCCGGTGACGTCCCCGAGGGTCTCCGCAACAAGCGCGTCATCTCCCTCGACCTCGGCGCCCTCATCGCGGGCGCAAAGTACCGCGGCGAGTTCGAGGATCGTCTCAAAGCGGTGATCAAAGAGGTGGAAGAGAGCGAAGGCAACGTCATTCTCTTCATCGATGAGCTGCACACGCTCGTCGGCGCAGGTGCGGCCGAAGGGGCGATGGATGCGTCGAATCTTCTCAAGCCTGCGCTTGCACGTGGCGAGCTGCGCGCGGTCGGTGCAACGACGCTGAGCGAGTATCAGAAGCACATCGAAAAAGATGCGGCGCTCGAACGCCGCTTCCAGCCGGTGTACGTCGGCGAGCCGACGGTCGAGGACACGATTGCGATCCTTCGCGGCCTGAAGGAGCGGTACGAAGTGCATCACAAGGTCACGATTCAGGACTCCGCGATCGTGGCCGCGGCGACGCTCTCGAATCGCTACATCACCGATCGTTTCCTGCCGGACAAGGCGATCGACCTGATTGATGAAGCGGCGTCGCGCCTACGCATCGAGCTGACGTCGATGCCGCAGGAGATCGATGAGCTGACGCGCCGTCTGACGCAGTTGCAGATCGAAGAGCAGGCGTTGCAGAAGGAAGACATTCCGACCACGCAGGAACGTCTGCGCGGCGTGCGTGCGCAGATCTCGGAACTGCAGGAGCAGATCTCGACGCTCAAGACGCAGTGGGAGAACGAGAAGGCTGTCATCACGCAGATCAACGATCTGAAGAAGAAGCTCGAAGATGTGCGCGAAGAGGCGAATCGTCTCGAACGCGAAGGCGATCTGAATCGCGTCGCGGAGCTGCGCTACGGACAGATGCCGCAGATGCAGCGCGACATCGACGCGCTGAACACGAAACTCGCGGAGATGCAGAAGGGCGGCGCTCTTCTGCGCGAGGAAGTGACCGACGAGGACATTGCGGAAATCGTCTCGCGCTGGACAGGCGTGCCGGTGACGAAGATGCTCGAGTCGGAGATGCAGAAGCTCGTGCGGATGGAGGACAACCTCCAGCGCCGCGTGGTGGGCCAACGCGAGGCGGTGGTGGCGGTGTCGAATGCAGTGCGCCGCTCGCGCGCGGGGCTCAAGGATCCGAATCGGCCGATCGGCTCATTCATCTTCATGGGTCCGACGGGCGTCGGCAAAACCGAGCTCGCACGTGCGCTCGCGGAGTATCTGTTCGACGACGAGAACGCGATGGTGCGCATCGACATGTCGGAGTACATGGAGCGTCACGCCGTTGCGCGTCTGATCGGCGCGCCGCCGGGTTACGTCGGTTACGAAGAGGGTGGTCAGCTGACGGAAGCGATTCGCCGCCGGCCGTATGCGGTGGTTCTTTTCGACGAGATCGAGAAGGCGCACCCGGAAGTGTTCAACGTCTTTCTGCAGATTCTCGATGACGGGCGTCTCACCGATTCGAAGGGCCGCGTGGTCGACTTCAAGAACACGGTGATCATCATGACTTCGAACGTCGGCTCGCAGTACATCCATGAGTACAGCGTGCAGGGCGGCGATGAGGAGCTGATGCGGAAGCGTGTCGAGGAGGAGCTGCACAAGCACTTCCGTCCGGAGTTCCTGAATCGCATCGACGACGTGATCGTGTTCCACTCGCTCGATCTGAATCAGATCAAGCAGATCATCGGCATTCAGCTGCGCACGCTCGCGAAGCGGATCGAGGAGCGCGGTCTGTCGATCGAGATCAGCGATGTGGCGAAGGAGCTCATCGCGCAGGAGGGTTACGACCCGGCATTCGGCGCGCGGCCTCTGAAGCGCGCGCTGCAGCGCCTGATCATTGACCCTCTGGCGATTCGCCTGCTCGAAGGTCAGTTCAAACCGGGCGACACGGTCTTTGTGAACGCGGGCGAGAACGGCAAGGTGGAGCTCGCGCTCGAGCCCGAAGCGGCCAGTGTGAATTGAGTATGGAGTGCGGCGA
>JALYOB010000364.1 GCA_030857085.1 Acidobacteriota bacterium
GTCCTGCGGCGCTGTCGCGCCTCCGGCGGCTCAGGATGACAGGTGGCGCGCACGTGTCATCCTGAGCCGCGACGGCGAAGGACCTTCCAGTGCGCAAAGGGGAAGGTCCTTCGCTTCGCTCAGGATGACACGAGTGAACAGCCGCGCGACACTGCCCAACCAACCCGCCACGCACCACTCGCTACTTCACTCACACCCCGACATTCGTCCCCACATCACCCTTGTCGTTCGAACCTCCGCCCGCCCGATTCGCGATCGTCGATGCCGCGTCGGCAACGGTGCGGGCGACGGTCTGGCGGGCGGTTTCGACGGCGCGGGAGGTGAGGCGTTCGCGCGCTTCGCCGAAGAGGGCGTGTTCGCGGTCGGTTTCGCGGATGATCGTGCCGACGATCGCGCCCACGGCGATGGCGGCCATGCCGGCGATGAAGGGGCGGTCCATGCCTGCGACGGTCGTGTCGTCACTCGCGGTCGTGGTCAGGTAATCGGAGGCGCCGGTGCCGCCGACCGGGAAGTCGGCCGCGCCGCCGCTCGAACCGGCGAAGTTGCTGGTCGTGGTCGAAGCGCCGGTCGAGGTCGAAGCCGACGCACGTTCCGCCGCACGCGCCGCGCTGCTCTTCAGAAAGCGCGAGGCGAGGAAGCCGACGGCGATCGCGCCGCTGATGAACGTCGCCGGATTGCGGCGCGCGAAACGCTCCACGTCATCGACGATGTCGCCGAGCTCTTTGCCGTCGAGCGAGCGGCCGGTCTGTTCGACCCGCTCCGCCACCGCGGAAACGAGCTTGCCCGCCATGCTGCCGTTGTCATTCAACTCGTCCGCCGCGCGGCGCAGCGCCGACGCAATCGTGTCGAGCTCGCCAAGAGCGGTGCCTTTCTGTTTTTCGTACGCACCGCCCGCAAGTTCGGCGGCTTTCTCGCGAACCGTATCGCGCAGATTCTCGTTCATACGTAGTCCTCCTGACGCCGGAACAACGCAAGAACGATGCGCAGACTCGTCAGGAAACGACGCGCGGCTTCGACAGCGCGTACACGCCCGCGCCCACCGTCAGCGCAATCGCACCAGCCAGCGCGCGCTTCGCATCGAGGCTGACCACGAACGCCAGCGACACGACGACGCCGAGGATCGGCACGAGCAGCCCCGGCGTGCGGAAGCCCTCATTGAGCTTGCGCAGACGCGGCACCGCACAACAGGTGAAGAGGTAGGTCGCCAGACGCGCCACGGCGGAAAGCAATGCGAGCTGCGCGAACGATCCGCCGAGCGCCAGCGCGAGCGCCACCGTCGCATGAATGAGAATGGCCACCGTCGGCGTGCGGAACGTCGGATGAACGTACGAGACCGGTCCCATGCGGCGATCGAGCGAGAGCGCGTACAACATGCGCGAGCCTTCGAGCATCGTCCCCGAATTCGTCCCCGCCATCGAGAGCAGCGCGCCGATGGTGACGATGATCGCGCCGATCGGCCCAACGATCGCCGCGGCCGCCGACGCAATCGGCGTTTTGCTTTGCGAGAGATCGGGCAGCGCGGACATCGCACCGAGCTGCACGAGCACGTAAATGGCCGCGATGGCAAACGTGCCGACGAGCAGCGCCAGCGGCAGGTCGCGCCGCGGATTGCGAAACTCTCCGGCAGGGACGCCGAGGTTCTCGAAGCCGGCGTAGGCGAAGAGCATGAAGAGCGCGGCCTCGGTCCAGTTCGTGCCCGCCGGCGGCAGCGTCATCGACGCCGGAATCGGATTCGTTTTCCACGCGATCAGCGCGACGATGATGAAGCCGATCAGCGGCACGAGCTTGCCGAGCGTGAACACATAAATCGAGGCCGCGCCGTACTTCACCCCGGCGAGGTGAATGGCCGCGAGGATGACCACGATCGCGATGATCAGGCCGTGCCGCGCGAAGCCCTGTCCAAGCGATGGGTTGAGGAGCGCGAGCGCGAGGACCATGCCGTTGGAGAGCGATGCGAGCGAGGTCACACGCGCAATCCAGTTCATCCAGCCGGTCTCGAATCCGATGAAGTCGCCGAACGCGGTCCGCGCATACAAATACGCGCCCCCCGGTTCATCGAAGTGACTCGCCGCCTCGGCGAAGCACAAGACGAGAATGAACACCGGCACCGCAAACAACAGCGGCGCCCACAACGAGAACGGCCCTAACAGCGTGAACGACTCGTGCGGCAACAGAAACACGCCCGAGCCGACGACCGCATTGATGCACATGAGGACCAGGCCCCAGAAGCCGACTGCGCGGATGAGTTGATTCATCATTCAGTACCTCGGAGTACCTCGGGGTACCTCGGAGTACCTCGGAGGGATCTCGGTGCCAGGCCGAGGTACTCCGAGGTACCGAGGTACTCCGAGGTACTAATGTTTCACATACCCTTTCCCACGAATACTCTTGCCCGGCAATGCGCTCGTGATGGTGCCGTCGCGCATCACGGGAATGCCGTTCACCACTACGTCTGTGATTCCTTCCGAGAAATGGTGCGGGTCTTCGAATGTCGAGAGGTCGCGGATGGTCGCGGGGTCGAAGATCACGACGTCGGCTTTCATCCCGGGGCGCAGCAGGCCGCGGTCGTAGATGTGCGCGCGCAGCGCGGCTTGCGACGTGATCTTGCGGATTGCTTCTTCGATCGGAAACAGCTTTTCGTCGCGTGAATAGTGCCCGAGGACGCGGGGGAAGGTTCCGTATGCGCGGGGATGGATGGCGACGTTTTCCGCGCGCGCTTTTGCATTCGGCGCGTCAGCGTCCGAGCCGATGGAGATGAACGGCTGTTTGAGCGCATAGCGCACGTCGTCTTCGCTCATGAGGAAGTAGATGACGCGCGGCGTCGCCTCATTCGCAGCGAACAACGCCGCCAGCGCCTCCTCCGGTGCGACGTGCATCAGCTGCGCGATCTCGCTGAGGAACTTCTTCTCGTACTGCTTCTGCTCGGGATTTTTGATCTCGGAGACGAAGATGCCGCGCTCGCCGCGGCGGGCGACCTGGGTGCGGAACGCGTCGACGATCTTCGCGCGATCGTCAGGATTCTGGAGGCGCTTGCGGAAGTCGTCGTAGCCGCCGTCCATCGCCCAGTCGGGAGCGAGCGTGCTGAGCGCGGTCGCCGACGCGGCGTACGGATACATGTTCGCGGAGACGTCGAGCCCTTTCTCGCGCTCTGCCGCAATGCGCGCGACGATCGCGGGCATCTTTCCCCAGTTTGATTTCGGTCCGATCTTGAGGTGCCAGATGTTGACCGGAATGCCGGCCTCGCGTCCGATGCGAAACGTCTCTTCGAGCGCCGCATCGATCGCGTCGCCTTCGCTGCGCATGTGCGAAAAGTACATGCCGTCGTATTTCGCAGCGACGCGCGCGAGGTTGATGATTTCTTCGGTCGACGAGTACATCGCGGGGACGTAGACGAGCGAGGTGGAGATGCCGATCGCACCGTCGCGCATGGCCTGATCGACGATCGCCTCCATCTGCTTCATCTCGTCCGCGGTGGCGGGGCGATTGACGTCGCCGATCACCATCTCCCGCGGATTCGACGTGCCGACGAGCAATGCAAAGTTGATGGACGTGCCCTGGCGGTCGAGCTGATCGAGATAGTCGCCGAGGCGCGGCCATTGTTCGATGGCGGTGAGCTGGTCGGGGCGGCGCGGGCCGGGGGAGTAGCCTTCGCCGGCGACGGCGGTGGTGATGCCCTGGCGCACGTGCGCTTCCAAATGCGGATCGGTGATCGCGTTGTACTGCGACCAGCTGAGGAGGTCGATGAAGCCGGGCGAGACGAGGCGGTTCTGCGCGTCGATGGTCGTCGCCGCGTCGAGCTCCCGCAGATCGCCGATCGCGACGATCGTGTCGCCGCGCACGCCGACGTCGCCGTGAAACCATGGAGAGCCGCTGCCATCGAGGATGCGGCCGTTGGTGATCTTCAGGTCGAGCATGTTCATCTTCTGCTTCGGAGTGGCAACAGGAGTGGTGGAGCAGGCGGCAATCACGATGGCAAACAGAATGGCAATCGCATTGGTAACGCGCCTGCCACGGGTCATTCCATCCCTCGTACGAGGTCGTCGATCGACTGCCGTTCTCGAATGACGCGCGCCTGTCCGCGCTCGACGAGGATCTCCGCAGGCAGCAGGCGCGCGTTGTAGTGGGAGCCCATCGAGAAGCCGTACGCACCCGCGTCGCAGAACGCGAGAAGGTCGCCCACATGCGTCGGCTCGAGCGCGCGTGTGATCGCTCTTCCCTCACTGCGCGTGAAGACGTCGCCCGACTCGCAGAGGTTGCCCGCCACGATCAGTTCGTCGCGCGCCATGGCCGGATCCCAAGACGTGCGCAGTGATCCCGTCGAGCCGCGGTTGACGTTGAGGATGTGGTGATACGCGCCGTATTTCGACGGCCGCACGAGGTGGTTGAAGCCGGTGTCGACGCCGACCCATTCGACGCCCGCGCTGATCCGTTTCGTCGTCACGCGCGCCAGCAGCACCCCCGCTTCAGCGACGATGTAGCGTCCCGGCTCGATGATGGCGGTGAGGTCGCGCGCACGCAGCATCGCTCCGGCGAGATGCGCGAGCTGCGCGCCGTATTCATGGAGCGGAAACTCGGCCTCGCCCGGGCGGTATGGCGTGGAGATGCCGCCGCCGAAGTTGACGAAGCGGAGATAGCGGAACGCAGGCACGAGCTCGAGCAGTTGCCGCGCCGCCGCGAGCAAGGGCTCGGGTGTGTCGACGCCTGACCCGATGTGCGCGTGCAATCCAACGATCTTTCGTCCGGAGTCCTCGACGAGAATGCGCGCGTCGTCCACTTCCCCGAGATCGATCCCGAACTTCACGCTGTCGCCGGCGGTGATGACGTCCTGGTGATGTCCCGCCCCGACGTCAGGATTGACGCGCAAGGCAATGGGATTGGGCAGATCGAGGGCGAGACAGCGATCGATCTCGGACATGGAATTCACGTTGATGACGATGCGCGGATCGGGGATCGCACGGAGGTCATCATCGGAAACGTTCGAGCAGGTGAACCAGATCTCCTCCGGCTCGAAGCCCGCGCGCATGGCGAGATGAATCTCGCCCGGCGACACGGCATCGCATCCAAATCCGTGCTCGCGCACGATGCGGAGGATGGTGAGG
>JALYOB010000796.1 GCA_030857085.1 Acidobacteriota bacterium
GCTCAACGACCAGCACTGGCGAGTTGCCGTTCCTGCTGCACCGACTGACGGAGACTCTCGACGTACTTGGCGGCGATTTCCGGCTTGTCGGCGATGTAGACGATGAAGTCGCCCGGCTGCGCTTCCGACACCGCGTATGCGATCGCTTCTTCTTCGACCGGACGATCGACGATTTGCGCGTCACGCAAACCGCCTTCGATCAAGCCTTCGCGAATGATCCCCGCCACTTCACCGGGCTTGCGTCCGCGCAGATCGAAGTCGTCGCGCACGATGACGCGATCGAAATGCTCGCCCACGATGCGTGCGGCGGCGCGAATGTCGTCGTCGCGGCGATCGCCCGGCAGGCCGAGGACGCAGATGAGACGATTGCGGCGCATGGCGTCGGCGAGCTGGCTCATCGCGGAGAGGCCGTGCGGGTTGTGCGCGTAATCGATCATCACGCGGAAGCCGTCGAAGTCGATGATGTTGAGGCGTCCCGGCGTCGTGGTCGCGGACTGGAAGAACGACTGCAGTCCGGAGACGATGTCACTGACGGCGATGTTGGTCGCGAACGTCGCGATGACGGCCGCAAGCGCGTTGGCGATGTTGAAGCGCGCCTTGCCGCCGAAGGAAATCGGCACGCTCCGCTCTTCGGTGAGCGGAATGCGCATGCCGTTTTCGTAGAGCATCAGCCAGCCGTTTTCGACCGTCGCGCCGAGGCCGTTGCCTTCGACGTGTTTGCGGAAGGTGGCGTTGTTCGGATCGAGCGAGAAGAAGGCGAGCTTGCAGTCGGCATGTTCGCGAATCACCGGCGTCATGCCGTCTTCCGCATTGAGAATCGCGTAGCCCTCCGGCTTCACGCGCTCGACCGTGACCGCTTTCACGCGCGCCAGATCTTCCAGCGTGTGGATGTCCCGCAACCCGAGATGATCCTCGGCGATGTTTGTGACGACGGCGGCGTTCGACCAGTCGTACGCCACGCCGGCGCGGAGAATGCCGCCGCGTGCGGTCTCGAGCACGGCGAAGTTCACGAATGGATCGCGCAGCACGACCTGGGCGCTGTTCGGTCCCGTCGTGTCGCCTTTCTGCACGAGCATGTTGCCGATGTAGATGCCGTCCGAGGTGGTGAGGCCGACGCTCTTGCCGGCCATCTTCGCGATGTGCGCGCACAAACGTGCGGTGGTCGTTTTGCCGTTGGTGCCGGTGATGGTGATGATCGGAATGCGCGACTCGCATCCGGGCGGGAAGAGCATGTCGACGACCGCTTCACCGACCGGACGTGGTTTGCCTTCGGTCGGATGCGTGTGCATGCGGAAGCCGGGTGCGGCGTTGACTTCGACGATGCCGCCGCCGTTTTCGCGCACGGGTGTTTCGAGATCGGGCGCGACGACGTCGATGCCGGCGATGTCGAGATCGACCAGGCCGGCGATGCGTTCCGCCATTTCGATGTTGGCCGGGTGGACGCGATCCGTGACGTCGATCGACGTGCCGCCCGTGGAGAGATTGGCGGTCGTTTTCAGCGCGACGAATTCGCCTTTCGACGGAACGCTGTCGAGGGTCATGCCGCGCAGGTGCAGCAGGCGTGTGGTCGCACCGTCACACTTGATCTTCGTCAGCACCTTCTCGTGACCGACGCCGCGGCGCGGATCTTCATTGGCCTTATCGACGAGCTGCGCGATGGTGTGCTCGCCGTCGCCGATCACGTGCGCGGGAACGCGCTCCGCGGCGGCGACGAATTTCTTGTTGATCACCAGCAGACGGAAATCGCGGCCGGGGAGATAGCGCTCGACGACGATGCTGCTGCGGTAGCGCTTCGCATCTTCGAATGCGATGCGGAACTCTTCTTCGTTGCGGATGTTGGTGGCGATGCCGCGGCCCTGCGACGCATCGAGCGGCTTGACCACGACCGGCCAGCCGATGCGATTCGCGATGCGCAGACCTTCTTCGACGTCGCGCGTCACGTCGCCTCCCGGCACGGGGATGCCGTGGAAGCCGAGGATCATCTTGGTCTTGTCTTTGTTGCCGGCGATGTCGACGCCGAGGAACCTGGTGGTCGAGCCGATGGTGGCCTGGATCTTTCGCGCGTTCGCGCCGTAGCCGAGCTGCACGAGATTGAGCTCGTCGAGGCGCATGAACGGAATGCCGCGCTTGAGTGCGGCAT
>JALYOB010000365.1 GCA_030857085.1 Acidobacteriota bacterium
CCGGACGAGGGGTCGCTGTTCTGGACCGCCAGCACCATCGTGCTGCCGGCCATCGTGATCGCGCCCGTCACCTGGAAATCGGGGAGCGGGTTCGCGGCTTCGCCGGTGTTGTTCCATTGCGGAGGGATGACCCAGCTGGATTGATTCGTCTGATCCGCCTGCACGACCACGTTCGATCCCGAAACGGCCAGGTACAACGGCGTGGAACCGGTGAACGAGAGCGCACTGACGAGCGCGAACGAGCTGCCATTGTCGACCAGCTGCCACAACTCCTCCGGCTGACCGCCCATCCACGGCTGGAGCACGACGTTGTTCGTCGCTGGATCGACGCAGAATCCGAGGGGGACGCCGGCGCTGAGAGCGCTGGAGAAATAGAAGAACTGCGTAGGCAGATAGCTGGGGACACTGGACATGTCGCTGCACCTCCGCTCAATTTTTCCGGAAAGGCGGATTCTCGGCCGGGCACGGCGGCGTGTCAACTCACGCTCGTTTGGCGCAACCAACGCCGGCCCGCTGCGTAAGCAGTGGGATGCCTCGCGTTTCGCTCCGCCAGCTCCTCCTCCCGCTCCTCCTCCTCGGCGCAACTGTCGCGGGCGCACAGGCGCTGCGCATCCGCGCGTCGCTCGTGCGCACGCTCGCGCCGCATACGCGTGAGCTGCGCGAGGTGGCGTTCAGTACGAATTCGCAATGGCTGGCGACGAGCAGCGTCGACGGCGACGTCAAACTGTGGCGCGTCGCGGACGGGAAGCTGCTGCGCACGATGCGTCACCCTGCAGGCGTGACGTCCGTCCGCTTCGCGCCGGGCGATGACGTCATTGTGACCGGCGCCTACGACGGCATCGTTCGCGTCTGGCGCACTGCCGACGGGAAATTGCTGCGCGTTCTGCGTGGACACGAAGGAACGGTGTGGTCGGTTGCGGTGCGGCCAGACGGTCAGCAGATCGCGACGAGCGGCGAAGATGCCACTGTGCGTCTATGGCCGCTCAATGGCGGCGGTCCGGCGAAAATCCTCCGCGGTCACACGCTCAATGTATGGGCGGTTGCCTATGCTCCCAATGGCCGGCTGCTCGTGAGCGGCAGTTTCGATCGCACGGTGAAGGTCTGGCGCACGGATAATGGCGCACTGTTGCGCACAATGACGGACGCGCGTCAGGCGGTCGTCGGCGTCGCCTTCAGTTCTGACGGACAGACCATCGCCGGAGGCAGTGATGATTCCACTGTGCGACTGTGGCGCGTCACAGACGGACGTCTGCTCCGCACCCTGAGCGGCAGCGAGCATGTCTATTCCGTCGCCTTCAGTGGCGATGGCCACTGGCTGGCGAGCGCCGGACGCGAGCGAGGCGCTCTGGGAACGCTCTGGAAAGAAATGACCGGCAATCATTTCCGCCGAAGCAATGCGGCCACTGTACGATTGTGGCGCGTTTCGGACGGCGCATTGCAGCAGGAACTCGCCGCGCATGCAGATGATGTGCGGTATGTGGCCGTCAGCCGCGACAATCGCTGGCTGGCGACCAGCAGCGAAGACCGCACAGTCAAACTGTTCCGGCTGGCCGTTTCGAAGTAGCGCCGTGTCGCATCTGTAAGCGCGCTTACGATCAATGCGTACGCACGCGCGCCGCGATGTCGTTCGCGATCGCCTGTTCGTCGTAAATCGTCGGCACGCGATCGGCGCGGTGAAACGAATACACCCTCCGCCCAATGCGCACCGCCAGCGCTTTCATGTCCGGTGCGCCGTCGGAGCGCTGGACCGCGTCCAGCACCCGGTCATAGAGCCAGCGCGCTTCCGCTCCGCTCGACGTACGCAATAAAAGCTCGGCACACGTGGCGAACGCCCGCGGCGGAGAGCCGGAAGGGAGCGAGGCGACGAGCACGTTGTGCAGCCACATCAATGGCTTCTGCTGCGCGCCGAGCGCGAAGTAGAAACGGTGAAAGAACCACTCCACCAATACCGCCGTGTCGTCCCGAAAAATCAGCACCTGCAATGGCGCGGCAGCCTGATCGAACCAGTCCAGATCGTCCGAGGCGCCCCACCGCGCATAGACGGGCTCTCCCTGCAGCAGCGCGCTCAATTCCTCGCGATCATGAAGATGAGCAGGATTGCTGGCGAGCGACTCGAGCAGCGGCACGACGCGGCCCGCAACGTCTGGCGCAACGTCGCGCGTTCTGATGGTGAGGTAAAGCAGGCCGCCGCAGACCAAGGCAATCACGAGGAACGACAGTCATAGAGCCATGTCTCCTCAGGAGACACGCTTGCGTTGCGCTTGTGGCGCCTTCTCTGTCTGCACGTATCGCTCGCGAGCGCTGGACCGTGCCTCGTCATCCCGAGCGGAGCGAGGGATCCGCGTGTGCGGGTGGCACGAGCCACGAGCAACGAGCCCCTCCCGCCCAGGTCGCTCGCTACGCGCGGGATGACAGCGGCGCGAGCATTGCGTCCGCGCGCCTTATTTCAGCGCGTCGGCCTTCCCTGTCTCCACGAATCGCTTCAATCGCTGCAGCTGTTCGAGCAGCACCGTGTCCGCAATCGGGCCGATCTTGTCGAGGCCTCCGGACATGAAGCCGCCGATCGCATACGTGAGGCGGACGGTGGTCTGTTTCGCGTCCGCGGTCAGTTCCCAGGTCATGCTGCCCGTCACCGCGGCCGACTGGAAGGGACCGAGAGCGCCGGACATGCGGATGAGCTGATCGGGGGCGAGGTAGATGATGCGCATGTGCTCCACGCCGCCGCCTTTCGGGAAGCGCTCGCAGAAACAGCCGCCGGGACGCGCGTCGAGCGAGAGATTCTTCGCGTCGCCGGAGAACGTGTGCTGCGGGCTCCACCACGATGCCGGCTGGAGCAGCGCCTCGTACGTTCGATGCGGCGTCGCAGCGATCGTGACTTCGTTCCGCATCAACAGCGTCGCCGGTGACGACTCCACCACCGCGGCGGAACTCCGCGCGGCCAGACCCGCAAACAACATCCCGAACAGCAGCATCCGCATTTGCATCGATCGCATCCTCATGGGGCCGCTATCGTACGGCACGAACGGCGCTGCCGGTGTGCGTGCATAGACGTTTCGCTCGCGAGCGTCGTACGATCGCGTATGACGCGTCGCACGCTCTTCTCCGGTCTGCTGTTCCTCCTCCTCTCCTCCCCGTCCCTTTTCGCCGCAGCAGATCGCGAAGCATCGCGCCCCGCCATCATGATCCCCGTCGCGGGCACGGTCACCGGTGCGAACGGAACGCGCTTTCAGACGGATCTCACGATCACCAGCCTCACGTCCGAGAACACGCCGACCACGCTCGTCGACGTCTACTGGCTTCCTCGCGACACGCCCGGCACCGGCGTGCCTGTGAAGCGGCTGGAGCTGCCGGCGCGCAGGTTCGTTTTCCTCGAAGACTTCGTGACCCGCACCCTCAACCTCTCCGGCCTTGGCGCGATCATCCTGCGCGCGGTCAATGCAGACGGCTCGCCGAATCTCGCCGGCCGTCTCGACGCGTTCGCGCGCATCTGGACGCCTGTTTCCGGCGGGAGCGGAACGACGTCGCATTCGGTGCACGCGTCGACGCTCTATTCGCCGCAGATCGATGACTTTCAGCCGATCCGCGGTCTGATCTACGGCCTGCGGCAGGACGCGAACTTTCGATCCAATTACGGCCTCGTGAATATGGGAACGAAGCGACTCACCTTCAGCGTCATCTTCGTCACCGGCGAGAGCCCGAACGGCGAGCAGACCGTGACCGAACTGGTCTCGGTCGAGGCGCAGTCGATGACGCATCGTCCGGTGCCCGCGGGCGTGACCGGCCCGGTGACGATCGCGGTGGTCGCGCAGCAGGAGTTCAGCATGGCCAACCCTTACGCGGCGATCCAGCCGTGGACCGCGTACGGCACCAGCGTCGACAACATCACCGGGGACGGCTGGTACTCGAAGGCGCAGGCGGCGTATCCGTACAACGAGCACTAGTGTCTGCGGCGCGAGCGGCGTTGGCTACGTCAGTGCATCGCAGTTCCCACCATGACTCGAGTGAAAGCGTACGCCGCCGCAAGTGCCACCTCCCCTCTCGCACCGACAACTATCGCCCGCCGCGAACCCCGCGAGACCGATGTGGAGATGGAGATCCTCTTCTGCGGGATCTGCCACTCCGACCTGCACATGGTGCGCAATGAGTGGAGCGCCGCCATCCCCACTGTCTATCCGATCGTGCCCGGACACGAGATCGTCGGCCGCGTGACGCGTACCGGCGGCGCAGTGACGAAGTTCAAAAGCGGCGATCTGGTCGGTGTCGGCTGCCTCGTCGATTCCGACGGCACCTGCGATGCCTGCAAGTCCGATCTCGAGCAGTTCTGCCCCAACGCCACTCCCACCTACGGCGCACCCGACGCGCACCTCGGCGGCGTCACGTATGGCGGCTACTCCGGTAGCATCGTGGTCGACGAGCGCTTCGTCCTGCGCGTTCCCGACAATCTCGATCCCGCCGGTGCGGCTCCGCTTCTCTGCGCCGGCATCACGACCTATTCGCCGCTGCGCCACTGGGGCGTCACCACAGGCAAGAAGGTGGGCGTGGTCGGCCTCGGCGGGCTCGGTCACATGGGAGTGAAGTTCGCGAAAGCGTTCGGCGCGCATGTGGTCGTCTTCACCACCTCGCCGCACAAGAAAGACGACTCACTGCGCCTCGGCGCCGATGAAGTGGTGGTCTCGACGAATGCCGGCGAGATGCAGCAGCACGCCGGCAGCTTCGACTTCATCCTCGACACCGTCTCTGCCGATCACGACATCAGTGCGTATCTGAACCTGCTGCGCATCGATGGCAACGTCACGCTGGTCGGCGCGCCGTCGAAGCCGCTCGCGGTGCCCGCATTCGGATTGATCATGGGCCGCCACAGCGTGTCCGGCTCGAACATCGGCGGCATCGCCGAGACGCAGGAAATGCTCGATTTCTGCGGCCAGCACAACATCACCTCGGATGTGGAAGTGATCCCCGCGGAACAGATCAACGAGGCGTACGAGCGACTGCTGAAATCGGATGTGAAGTACCGCTTCAGCATCGACATGAGCACGATGTAAGCGAGCGCGAAGCGCGCTTCTACCCCGGTATCATCCTGAGCCGCGAAGACGGCG
>JALYOB010000366.1 GCA_030857085.1 Acidobacteriota bacterium
CTCGTCGCCCTCCTTCACCCGCTGCTCGTCGAACGCGATCAGGATGGGCGTGTCGCTGTCGTTGATGCCGACCGTGGCCACGCCCGGCGAGCCGACGCTTTCGGGATCGGACGAGTTACTGAGCGTGAGGCGGAAGAGTTCTTCCGCCTCGTCCGCCGAGTCGGCCACGACGGGGACGCCGACGGTCTTCTCGGTCTCGCCGGGCGCGAAGACGACCGTCTCGAACATCTGCGGCGGCGTCGCGTTCTCGAAATACGCGCGCCAGGACACTTCCGCAGGCACGCGCGTTTTTCCCGTCAGCGTGAGTTTCACCGGCACGGTGTGCGGCCCGTCGCCACCTTCGGCGACCGACGTGTTCCCGGCCGAGACGACGGGCGCCGGATCGTTGTCGGCGATGCCGGTCGTGGCGGAGGTGGCGGGGAACACTGTCGCACCCGAGACGTTGCTGAGCTCGACCCGGACGGTCTGACGTCCCGAGTAAACGTCATCGTCGATGATTGCGAGAGGAAACGAGCTGAGGATCTCACCGGGTTCGATCGTCACGTTGCCCGCCGTCGGCTGAAAGTGAACGCCCGCGACCGCGGTACCGGCCGTGACGCTGTAGCTCAGCGTGATCGCGCGTTCCGCCGAGCCGAAGCGCAGCAGCGACAGGGTTGGGCGACCTTCCTGGGTGCCGCCGCTGAACCAGAAGAGCTCCGCGGGATTGGTGCTCGTGGCGCCGAGCGCGGCGTCCACCAGACCTCCAAAGACAACGCCCTCGCCGAAGTTGCCCATGGTCATCGCGACGAGAAAGTCGCCGCGCTGTACGCCTGCCGGCGCCTCGGGCGAGCCTTCGAGCGGAGCGAAACGGGACAGTGCCTCGAGTCTGCGAAGTTGTCCGTTGATGGTCGCCTGGCCGAGGAGTGTCGACGATCTCCGCCACGCTCCGACGCCGGGCCGAACCCAGAGCAGGTCGCTCGTATTCAACGGGTCCGTGCCCCAGTTCACGTCGGCGACCGAGTAGGCGCCGCTCGCGTCACGAAGAAACCGCACGCTCATCGGCTGCACTTCGACCTCGGATCCGTCGCGGTTCGCCGCATGCACTTTTCGCGCGGCCAGATCGATCACGCACCACTTGCTGTTCGTCAGGCCGACCTCGCTGACGGGCAGGTCCCACTCCACGATTCCGTCGCCGTCCGTGTCTCCGCGACGGGCGGCGAGGCGCTGATAGAAGTTGCTGTGACGGACGATCGCGAGCCACACGGTTTCGGCGGATCGGGTCACGCGCGCGGCCACGGTCGTCGGCGTGAATTGGAAGACTGTCGATTGCGCATTCGTCGCCGGCTCGGACGACGCGGCTACCGCTTGCCGCGAAGTCCGTGCGAACGTCGCGTGTCCACGCAGCGGCGCTTCGACGATCTTTCCTTCGAATCGCAACGCGCAGGCTAGCGTGTTCTCGCGCAGCTCGAGCTCCGTTCCTTCCGCGACGTCGATCGTGTTGCCGCGAAGCTCGTATCCATCGGTCTCGAACTTCATCGATTGAACGGTGAGGGCGGCGAGATCGTTGACGATCGACTGCCGCACCGCCTCCGGAAACACGAGCTCGGCCAGTGGATCGCCAGCAGGCGAGCCGCCGCGCCAGTTCGCACCCTCCGAGAAACGATTGCTGACCTCGCCGGTCCATACGTGCGTTGCCGCGAGCAGCGGCGTGGCAGCGAAGCAGACGAGCAGAGCAGGAGCGAGATGGGAGAACTTCCGGCAGTTTTTCACGATCGCCGGTGGAACGTATGGGCGACTAAAGTTATTCGCATTTGTGCCGCGCTGCGCCCGGTCCGTCAGTGACGGACCGAGCGTTTGCGCGAGGTCTTCGCGTCGTCGTCGGTGATCGTGCAGAGCGCTTCGGTCGTCGCGCCGGCGCGGAGCGTGAGCGTCTCATCCGCTTCGCTTCGATCATCGTTGACGAGCGCGACGTCGATCGTCTTCGTGGTTTCGCCCGGCTCGAAGACGAGCGTGCCGCTCGCGGTGACGTAGTCTTCACCCGCGATCGCACTGCCATCGATGGTCGCGTAGGTGAGAGTCACGCGCTGCGTCGGCGGCGTTGCGAGTTGCACCGTGAATTGCGCCGTCAGTCCCGATTCCCGCACCGCAACATTCGCGATCGAGAACACAGGCTCCGGCAGATCGTCATCGACGATCGTCGCGCGGCCGATCGCGTCGGTGACCAACACCCTGTCGGCCTGCGACAACTGCACGGCGAATGTTTCATCTCCTTCGATCAGGCGATCGTCGATCGTTCGCACTTCCACGGCGACCCGCTTCTGCCCTTTCTCGATCGTGTACACGTTCGAGAAAGGGGTGAAGTCGAGCCCCGCTTCCGCGGAATCCGCGATGGTGGTCGCGCGGAACGAGACCGGCCACGGCGCGTCTTCGGAGAGCGTCACCTGAAATGCGGCAAACGATCCCTCGCGAACGCTGACGTTGCTGATGCGCATCTTCGGCGGAGACGCGGTCGCGTCCTTGATGACGAAGGTTGTGCGGCCCAGCGAGTGCGTCGGATTTCCCCATTCGTAGAACTCGATGGAGAACGTTTCGTCCGGATCGATGTCCAGGTCGAGCACGATTCCGAGGATGAGGAACGCGCCCTCGACGCCCGGGTGGATGATCACGCCATTCGCGGTCTCGTACGTGACGAAGTCGGCCGCGAAATCCTGCCGGGGCTGGGCCGTGCCGCCGATCAATCGCACGCCGACGCGAGCGGGTCTCTCGAGCTCGGGCGTGGCCTTCACGTAGAAGTAGACAAACGTTCCTTCGATCACAGGATCGGTCGCCACCGCCTCGACATGGCTGACCTGGTCGCCGTCGTCGTGAATGATGATGCGGCCGTCGCGGCGGATCGGAAGGTTCGCCGGCGTGACGGCAGTCAGCGCCACGATGATCTGTTCGTCGTTTTCAGGAGTCGCGTCCTGATGAATGGGAACGCCGATCGACTTCTGCGTTTCTCCCGCGGCGAACGTCAGCGTGCCGCTGACCGCATCGTAATCGGCCGCGGTGACCGAGCCCTCGCCGCGCGTTTGATAACGCACCGTCACCGGTTCTGCCATCGCCGCGTCGAGCGTCACCTTCACCGTCGCGTTGCCCGCACCCTCGGTGATTTCGACGATCCCACCGGTCACGCCGGCGGAGTCGTCGTCCTGAATCGTGACGTGGACCTGCCAGCTGGGAACGGTGGCATTCGACGCATACAGCTCGACGATCATCGTGACGTCGCGCCCCGGCACCGTGTTCCCGTTGTACGGAATGAGGATCGTCTTCTCGGTCTCGCCCGGTGCGAAGGTCAGCCTCGAATAGTCGCTCGGCGACAGCCCCTCCGGATACGCACGCCAGCTCACGTCCACGGACGCTCGCGTTTTTCCGGTGAGCGTGAGCTTGACCGGCGCCGTGTGCGGTCCGTCGCCACCTTCCGCAACGATTGGGCTCGAAGCACTGAGGACCGGAGGAGGATCATTGTCGACGATGCGGAACCCCGACGTGCTCTCGCCGATCAGCGATCCGCCAGTGGCTCCGGTGATTTCCACCACCGCCCTGACCGTTTCTGAATACACGTCATCGTCGATGAGTGGGATCGGCACTGATCTGAAAACTTCGCCGCGCTCGAGCGTCACAGTACCGGCCGTCGGCTGGAAGTGAACTCCGGCAGTCGCGGTATCGTCGTTGATTCGGTAATTGACCGTGATGGGGCGTTCCGAGGAGCCGTAACGGTACAGGAAGAAGTAGGAGTAGGTGTTGCTCCCTTCGGTGATGCTGCTGTTCGTGCGGAGAGCGATCTCTGCGCTGTTCGTCTCCGCGGCGGCGAGCGCCGCGTCGACGAGGCCGCCCTGAGCACCGGTCGGGGCCGACTCCTGGGCGCTGATGCTCAATGCTGCGATGAAGTCTCCGCGCTGCACTCCAGCCGGCGGAGCGGGAGAACCGTCGACAGGCGTGAGCTCCGACACGACGGTTCGAGCGTGAGACTGCCCGTCGCTGGACACGGCTGCGCCGATGGAAGATCCGCTCCACGTTCCGACACCCGGACGAACCCACAGAATTGCGCGTGCGACGGCGGAGGTGTTTCCCCAGTTCAGATCGATCACCGAGTAGTCGCCGTTCCGATCGACGAGAAAGCGCGCGTTGAGCGGCTGCACGGTCAACTCGCTTCCGTCGCGGTTCGCCGCATACATCTTTCGCGCATTGATGTCGACGACGCACCACTTGCTGTTAAGGAACGGGCTCAGCTCTGTGTCGGGTACGACCCACTGGACGACGCCGTCGCCATCCGTGTCGCTGCGCCGCGCGGCCAGCCGCTGTTGATACGAGCCGGAATAGCCGGTGTGCCGGACGAGCGCAAGCCACGCCGTCTCCGTCGAAGGACTCACCTTCGCGTAAACGGAGCCGGACTCGAAACGGAGAACGGTCGACTGCGCGTTGGTCCCGGGAACGTTCGCTTCGGCGACTGCCGATCGCGTGTTGCGCGTGAACGTCGCGCTGCCGCGCACCGGTCCGTCGATGATCTCGCCGTCGAAGCGCAGCGCGCAGGCGATCGTGTTCTCACGCACTTGGAGCTCCGCCCCTTCGAGCAGATCGAGCGCGTTGCCGCGCAACTCATAACCATTCGTCTCGAACGTGATCGAGCGAACGGTGAGCGCGTCCAGATCGTTCACGATCGACTGCCGCACCGCGTCCGGAAAAATCAGCTCGGCCTCCGCGTCGCCGGCGGGCGAGCCGCCGCGCCAATTGGCGGCGTCGGAGAAACGGTTGCTCGCGTCGCCGGTCCATACATGCGTGGCGGCGAGAAGCGGCGTAGCAGCAAAGAGCGCGAGCAGCGCTTGCGCGAAGCGGGGCAGGAGGCGGGACTTTTTCATGATTGGGCGCGGGACGAATCGCCCCCTCATATTATTCGCAATTCGCGGCGAGGGCCACTGTCGCGAGCGACCGCGCTTCGCTGCTACACCGCGCCGCCAAATTTCCGCGTTATTCATCAGTCCGTGCCGCGCTGCGCCCGGTCCGTCAGTGACGGACCGAGCGTTTGCGATTCGTCTGGACGTCGTCGTTGACGATGGTGCAGACC
>JALYOB010000797.1 GCA_030857085.1 Acidobacteriota bacterium
GGCCTCTCGTCGTCCCCTGTCGCCTACGTCCGCAGCACACCCGCGCGCTCGAACACCTTCGACTCGATGAACGTCGTCACGAGATCGGGATCGAGGAGACCGTCGCCCACTTCCATCTTCAGGATGTCGAGTGCGCGTTCGGTCGAGATGGCGCGTTTGTAGGGGCGGTCGCTCGCGGTGAGCGCATCGTAGATGTCCGAGACCGCCATCATCCGCGACTGGATCGGAATGTCCGACGCCATCAGCTTGCGCGGGTAGCCGCGGCCGTTGAGCTTCTCGTGGTGCGCGTATGCGATGTCGGCGACGCGCGAGAGGTCGCGGGTCCAGGGAATCTTGAGCAGGAAATTGAACGTGTGCGTCACGTGGCTCTCGATCTCCAGACGCTCGGTCGCATCGAGATTGCCCTTGCGGATCGAGAGAATGCGCGCCTCTTCCGGATCGACGAGCAGACGGCGCTCGCCGCGGATGTCTTCGTAGTCGCGCGAGGCGAGCTGCTGCAGATAGTGAAAGTCCCCTTCCGGCAGCACCGTCGGCTCGTTCGACTGCGCGATGAACGCAAAGTCCTTCTGCAGCTTCAGAATCTCGTTCGCCGTCTCCGCGTCGACGCGCGCGCTGAACTCGTCGTAGCCCTCGCGGCCGTTGCTCAGGAGATACTCGACCTTGCGGCGATTGGCCTCGTTCTCGACCGACTTCATCACGAACTCGAAGCGGCCGCGGATCGTCGCGAGCTGCATCGGGTAGAGCTTCTTTTCCTTGACCAGCACCTGCTCGCGCACGCCGACTTTGCCGAAGTCGTGCAGCAGCGAGGCGTAGCGGATCTCACGCACCTGATCGGGCGTGAAGTGCACCGGCGCGTACTGGCCAAAGTCGATGCGGTCGATGACGCGCGCCAGCTCGACCGTGAGATCGGCGACGCGGAACGAGTGACCGGAGGTCGTCGGATCGCGCTGTTCGATCGCGGTGACTGCCGCGGTGACGAAGCCTTCAAAGAGGCGTTCGATCGATTCGTAAAGGAGGTTGTTCTCGACCGCGACCGCCGCCTGGCTGGCGAGCGCGCGCATGATGTCGGCCGTTTCGTCGACGAACGAGATGACGTTGTCAGGAACGTTCTCCGCCGTCAGGCGCGCGGGGGCACCGAGCTTGCGGCGGTTGATGAGCTGCAGCACGCCGATCACATCCCCGGCGTGATTGGTCATCGGGAAGACGAGGAGGGAGCGGGTGAGATAGCCGTTCTTCTCGTCGAAGGAACGGTTGATCTCGTACTCCGCATCGGCCGGCAGGTCATACGCGTCGTCGATGACCAGCGTCTCGCCCGTCATCGCGACATAGCCCGCGAGGCTCTTGCGCGTGATCGGAAGGATTTTTTCTTCGAATCCCTCGACGTCGATCGAGTCGTTCTGCGCGAGCTTCCAGCGCAGGACTTTGTTCCCTTCGACTTCATCGAGGAGATAGAGCGATCCGGCGTCCGCACGCGAGAGCTCGCGCGCTTTGCTGAGGATCATGGTCAGGAGGACGGAGTGATCGCGAACGGTCGACAGCGACACGCCGACTTCGGCGACTTCCTGCAGCTCGCGCGTGCGCTCGGTGAGCTGTTTCTCGAGCTGGTCCGCGCGCTGTTTCTGGTAGAGGAACTGGTACGCACGCCGGACCGCGCTGAGGAGCACGCTCGTCGACGGATTTTCGGGGAGATGCAGATAGAGGCTGTCGTCGGTGAGCCAGTGCGGCTGTTCGGCCAATCCGACGCCGACGATGGCGGTGCGCGGATCGAGCTGCAGCGCCGATTTGCGGCCGTTGATGATGCCCGGATCGACCAGCGCGACACGAAGGGAGGAAGCGTCGCCGACGAGAAGCTGCTCGAGGTTTTCCAGCCGCCGCGGCGTGATGCGCTCGCGCGTCAGCTCATCGGCATAACGGCCGATCGGGAACGTCTCGGAGTGCAAAATCGTCAGCGTCTGCATGTTTCTGGTAAGCGTCGGCCTGCAACGAGCATGCGAGTTGGGTTCTTCCAGCTCAAGTGTAGCGGGATTGGGTGTTCGTTGTCGGTTGTCGGTTGTCGGTGATCGGTTGTCGGTGAAGCGGGTGTCAGGTGTCGGGTGTCTGGGCTGTCTCGCTCAGGCGGCACTCGCGCAAAGG
>JALYOB010000367.1 GCA_030857085.1 Acidobacteriota bacterium
GCGGCGACTCGCGTCGCCGCACTCCACACTAACGTCCTTCGTACAACACGAACGGCGCCCAGTACTTCGGCCGTGCGTATCCACCTTTGCCATTCACCATCGCCAGCTTTGCTTCGCGCAGTGCGACCGCGGGGTCGCGGCCCGCGCGGATGGAGGCGTACATCTGATCCATCAGTTGCGGCGTTGCGGCGTCGTCGACGGCCCACAATGCGGCGATGACGTTGCTCGCGCCGGCGCGCAGGAATGCCCATGCGAGGCCGACGAGACCCTCCGCCGCATACGTGCGTTCGCCGGCGCCGTGGCAACTGGAGATGGTCACGAGCCGCGCGTGCAGCGGATGCGCGAGAACGTCGCGTGCGGCGAGTTTGTAGTCGTGCGCCGCGTCGTGGCCGAGGATGACGGCCGAGTCGAGAGGTCGCTGGCGGGAGGAGACGCCGTGCGCGACGAAGTGAATGAACTCGAAGCGATCGGGTTTCGCATTGCGATAACTCGCGGGCGTCGCCTGCGGTCCCGCGAGCACGACGCGCTTCGCGAAATGCTGCGCGACTTCACTGATTTCTTTCGACGCGTACGGCAATCGCGGGAACGACTCGACCTGAGGCGGATCGCCGACCAGAAGGAGAGCACCATTCGTGCGTGCCGCTTCATCCGCGCTTGCGAGCAGTTGCAGCGAGCTCGCGCTCGTGAGCGTCACGTCGTTGATCCAGTAACGCGGCGTTGCATCCGGCACCACCAGCGTTTCGAAGTTGAGCGCGTGCAGCGGGCCGTCGGCGATGACGATCACGCGCGCGCCTTTTGCGAGCCGCAACGACGCCGGTGCGATGAGCATCCGATACAGCTCCGCGCCGCGCGCACCGCTCGCCGCGAGCGTTCCGTGGCGGGGCGTCAGCAGTGCAGCGCGATACGCCTCTGCGGCGCGTTCGATCGTCGCGGCCGGAGGGAGCGACACATAGTTGACTGATTGAGGCGTGACGATCCACAAATGCGATTGAGCGCGCCCGAGGCGATAGCAAAGGATGGCCGCGTTGCGCTGGCGCGCGATTGCGCGGGCATCGAGGGTGCGCGACCCGGCCGGGAGAGACAGCCCTTCTTCCAGCGTCTGCGCGCGAATGAGCTCCGTCGCGACCAGTGCGTCATCCGAGCGGCCGTTGCGGATCAGGAACGCGACGTAGCTGTCGAAGATGCCGGTCGCGTTCTCGAAGAACGACAGGCGCAGCTGCGGGTCTTTGATCGACTCGCGCACGCCGCGCAAGGTGTCGATCGACGTGCGGTACGCCTTTTCGGCCGCGGCATTGCGGCCCGTGTGCGCGTAGACATCGGCGAGCAGCGCATTCGCGGCCCATCGACGTTCGTCACGCGTCGCGTTACGCGCGACATCGCTCAATGTGTTTTCAGCACGTGCAAAGTCTCCGGACGCGATGGCGATCTGCGCCTCGACGGTGCGCGAGCTCAGCTTCTGCTCATACTGGTCGTCGGTCGCGCTCTTCAGCGCCTCGGCGATGTATGTGCGCGCGTCGTCGAGTCGGCCGGTATCGATGGCGTTGCGCGCGAGGTTACTCAGAACGTCCGCGAGTTTTTCGACGCCGAGCGCGCGCTTGCGCTCGAGCGCGTTGCGATAGAAACGTTCCGCGTCGGCGTAGCGATACTGCCTGCGCGAGACATTGCCGAGCTGATTGAGCCAGCGCGTCTGTTCCTCATCCAGGCCGGCCGCGGCGGCGGCGCGTTCGGCCCGCACAAACAGCTCTTTCGCACGATCGGTGTCGCCGAGCTCCATGTACGCCCATCCGAGATTGCCGGCGGCGGTGGCAACGCGTCCGGGCATCTTCAGCGCATCGAACGTCGCCAGCGCTTTTTCGCCGCGTTCTACTGCTTCGGCAAGGCGTCCGTCGCTCGTATAGAACCGGGAAAGGGCGTTCCTCGCCAGCGCGACGCCGACGAGATTGCCGTCGTGCTGCGCGAGCCGCAAGGCCGTTGTGAAATGCAACTCCGGCTCGGCGAACGTGCCGAGTGCGAGATGAACCGCAAAGCGCAGTTTCGGTTGATGCTTCTCTGCGAGGGCGAGCGCATCTTCGACGAATCGCTGCGCGCGAGCCCTGTCCCAGCCTGTCGCAATCCCGAGCGCGATCAGCCTCCGAACCGCGGCCTCACTCGTTCGGAATCTTGGCGGCAGCTCGGGTTTCAACAGCTGCATCGCTTCTTCGGCACGGCCGCGTTTCGCGAGCAGCTCGCCTCGCAGCATGCGCAGCGCCTGCATCCACTCGTCATCAGCAACGTTGTGCTGCAAGGCCGCGTCGACCATTCTCATCGCGCCTGCGACCTCGTTGCGATCGGCCGCCGCGCGTGCCTCGCGATACGCCGCCTGCGACGAGAAAGGCGCCGCCGCCGTTCCGCTGAGCAGCAGCAGAACGACGAGCGGCGCGAGAAAAAGAAGCCTGTCAGGCGCTCGGCCAGACCGGGGCACCATTTCCGTCTCCTGATCCTACGGTCAGACTGCCGGAATCGGCCGTTTTCGAGTCGGCCGTGAGCGAGAGCTTCATGGTGTGCATGACCGGCATCGAGTCGTCCGCAATGTTCGTCTCGGCCACGCGCTCCTCTTGCATGACCTGCATGCCTCCGAAGTCGAGGCGACGGCCGAACTCGAAGCGCAGCAGGTTCACGCGGCGGCGTCCCGGTTTCACGAGCAGCTCGCCGAAGTGAATGCGCCCGAGGCCCTGAACGTCGAGGACATTGCGGTGGCGGTTCGCGAGCAGCGCCTGCGCGTCCTGATGGTTCGCTTCGATGTCGGAAATGATCGAGGTGCGAATCGGCTCGCCGCGCGAGATCGCGAGCTGGCGCTTCTGCGCGAGCGCCAGTGAGCGCGCATCGCAGGCCGCAATCGCCGGCAACGCGTTCTGCGCGAGCGAGAGATAGTTCGAGCTCTGGCAGACGTTGATGTCGATGCGCGGAATGACTTCGATGCCGTCGATCTCCACTCCGCGATAGACGGCGTGCAGCTCGAACTTCGGTTCCGGGCATCCGATGTCGCGCGTCGAGGTGACCGTCGCCTGCAGCATCGCCACGCGCACGCGGTTCAGCACCGAGAGATTCGTCACCAGGATGTCGGAGTAGGTCGTGTAGATGCCCGGCGAGGTTTCGTATCCGACGACGCGGCTCTCCGCGTGCGTGAATGCGATGCCGTCGCGGTCATAGTTCTGCTCCCGCGCCCATCCCTCGCCGCCACCCGGCGGAAGGGCGACCGAGGCGAGACTCGGAACCAGCACGCGCCTGCCGTTGCGCGTGAAGTAGCCGCCGACGCCGAGTGCACTCGCATTGAACGTGTAGTCGTTGCTCTCTTCTGTGAACATGGCTTTCCCCTCTTGTTCGCTACGGACCTTGGTTACTTCCGGACGTTGAACGCTTGCGTGGCGAGCGGTACGCGTTTGCCGTCGGCACCGATCCCCTCGATCGCGACTTCATAGCTGCCGGCGGGCAAATCGCGCAGCAGCAACAGTGCGTATGGGTTTTTCTCCTCGTATGCGACGCGGCGCGACGCAAAGGCGAGCTTCTTCGACTTCATTTCCCGCACGCCGATCGCGCAGTTCGCATCGTCGCTGCAGCTCTGTGGCACCGCGACGTCGAGCGAAATCAGCGCCCCGGCCGCGAACGGTCCGAGCGGCGCAGCACCTGCGCCCCGTTCGGCGCTGAACGGCACGGCGACGGGTCTGACGATTTCCATCGACGGCGCGCTGTTGCCGTTGCGCAGCTGGAAAGGTGTGACGACGGCGACGACGAGCATCGCAGCCGCGGCGGCCGAAATCCACGACGGCACTTTCCGTCGCGGCGTCATCGGAACGACATTCGACGGGGCGGGCGCGGGCGCTTTCGCCGCGAGCGCAGCCCGTGCAACCTCGCGCCCCGCTTCGAGCATCACCAGCTCTTCGCGCACGTACGCCGCGCATTCGACGCAGTCGAAGAAGTGCTCTTCGAATGCGTCCGCTTCCGCATCGGAAAGCTCGCCGAGGAAGTAGCGCTCGGCCAAATGCTCAGCGGTGGCGTAGTCGTGGTCCATGCTGCCTCTCACTCATGTAGTGACGAATGGCCCGGAAACGTTTCATCGATCGACAAACGGCCGCTCTTGCGGCGCAGATAGGCGGTGCGGAACTTCGCCTTCGCGCGGTGGAGAAGGACGCGGAGATACTGCCGATCGACGCCGAAGCGGGCGCAGACTTCCTCTTTGTCTCCTTCGTCGATGAAGACCGCCTGCAGGATCGCCTGTTCGCGCTCGTCGAGGGTGGCGAGCACGCGCCGCACGCGCGCGCTGTTCCGGATCGAGTCGTACGTCGCGTCGAGATCGACGGCGTCGGTGACGTCGCCCTGCTCCTCGAGCGCCACCGCCCGGCTGTCCTGCCGATAGAACTCCATCAGCACGTTGTGGCAGGTGGCGTTCACGAACGCGCCGAGCTTCCGCGGATCGTGGAGTGTGTCGAGGCGTTGCAGGACGCGCGCGAACACCTCCTGACGCACGTCTTCGATGGCCGCGCTCGACCGCAGCCGCCGGCGCAGCTTCGCGTACAGGAGGTCGCGAAAGTAAGCGTGAAAATGCTCGGCTGTTTCGCGGTCTCCTTCTCGCAGACGCCGCACGTACGGGTCGTCGAACGGGAAGAGTTCCATGGGGATGTCCTTCTATTTTAGCGGAAGGACAGCGTTCGTGTTACGCGGAAGGGCGGAGACGCAGCAGAGTTTTGCGCAGCGAGGCGTGTGCAATCGCGACGTCGACGTCGCGCTGCAGGATGGGGACGTAGTGCGACGCGAACTCGGCGTCGCCGCCCGAGCCGAAGAGGCGATCGAGCCGCGCGACGAGTGCATCGACGTCGGCGCGTTCGAAGTCGGTGCGCGAGGTGGAGTCGAGGTCGACGATGAGCGACGTGAGCGGCTTGAGCCAGAAAAAGAAGGGATCTTCCTGCAGCAGTTGCAGCAGGTGCGTCGGTCCGCTGACCGGTGCGACGTTCGCGCCGTAGTCGGCACCTGCGTCGTCGATCAGAGCGCGATGCAGCGGAAGGAGCTGCTTCCAGAGTTCACGC
>JALYOB010000052.1:0-1236 GCA_030857085.1 Acidobacteriota bacterium
GTCCTCACCTTCACCGCCGCTCCGAACGCGTTCGGCGTCGCGAACGTGACGGTCACGCTGTCGGACAACGGCGGCACGGCGAACGGCGGCTCTGACACCTCCGGCCAGCAGACGTTCGTCATCACCGTCACCGGCGTCAACGACGTTCCCTCCTTCACCAGCGGCGGCGACGTCACGGTGCTCGAAGACAGCGCGGCCTACAGCTCCGCATGGGCGTCGGGCATGAACGCCGGCGCGAACGAGACGCAGACGCTGACCTTCAACGTTTCGAACAACAACAACGCGCTCTTCAGCGTGCAGCCGGCGATCAGCGCCAGCGGCCTCCTGACCTTCACGCTCGCTCCCGATGCAAACGGCACCGCGACCGTCTCGGTCACGATCTCGGACAACGGCGGGACCGCGAACGGCGGCGTCGACACCTCCTCGATCCAGACCTTCGCCATCAACGCCACCGCGGTCAATGACGCGCCCTCCTTTGCGAAGGGTGCCGACGTCACGGTGCTCGAAGACAGCGCCGCGTTCACGCAGGGCGGCTGGGCGACCTCGCTCTCCAAAGGTCCGGCCGACGAATCCGGCCAGACGCTGAGCTTCAACGTCAGCAACGACAACCCCGCCCTGTTCAGCGTCGCGCCGGCCGTGAACGCCGCCGGACAGCTGACGTTCACCGTCGCGCCGAACGCCTTCGGCACGGCGACGGTAACTCTCTCGATCGCCGACAACGGCGGCACCGCGAACGGCGGCGCCGACACGTCGGCTACCCAGACGTTCGTCATCAATGTCACCGGCGTCAACGACATGCCGTCATTCACGAGCGGCGGCAACCTCACCGTCCTCGAAGACAGCG
Source organism: Acidobacteriota bacterium (assembly GCA_030857085.1). Taxonomy (GTDB): domain Bacteria; phylum Acidobacteriota; class Thermoanaerobaculia; order Gp7-AA8; family Gp7-AA8; genus QHVT01. Next base: position 845 of record JALYOB010000052.1, read on the forward strand.
CTGCGTACAACGCCGCGTGGGCCGGCAGCCTCGACGCCGGACCGGGTGAGTCGGGTCAGACGCTGAGCTTCAACGTCACGAACAACAACAACGCGATGTTCAGCGTGCAGCCTGCGATCGACGCGAGCGGCGTGCTGACCTTCACGCTGGCTCCCGACGCGATCGGCGTCGCCACCGTCTCCGTGACGATTTCCGACAACGGCGGCACCGCGAACGGCGGCGTCAACACCTCGGGCGCGCAGAACTTCTCGATCTCCGTCACCGCGGTCAACGACGCGCCGTCCTTCACCAAGGGCACCGACGTCACCGTGCTCGAAGACAGCGGCGCGTTCACGCAGGGCGGCTGGGCCAGTGGCCTCAGCAAAGGTCCGGCGGATGAAGGGACGCAGACG
>JALYOB010000052.1:1246-12833 GCA_030857085.1 Acidobacteriota bacterium
CTCAGCTTTAACGTCTCCAACGACAACAACGCGCTCTTCGCCGTCCAGCCCGCGATCGATGCGAACGGGCAGCTGACGTTCACGCCTGCCGTCAATGCATCCGGCAGCGCCATCATCACTGTCTCTCTCACCGACAACGGCGGCACCGCAAACGGCGGCGTCGATACGTCGGCCCCGCAGACGTTCGTCATCACCATCACCGGCGTCAACGACGCTCCCTCGTTCGCGGCCGGCAGCAACGTGACCGTGCTCGAAGACAGCGCCGCCTACTCGGCCGCCTGGGCCACCGCGGTCAACCCGGGACCGGGTGAGTCGGGTCAGACGCTCAGCTTCACCGTCAACAACGACAACAACGCTCTGTTCAGCGTGCAGCCGGCGATCAGCGCCAGCGGCGTGCTGACCTTCACGCTCGCCGCGAATGCGAACGGCACCGCGAACCTGACCGTCACGGTCTCCGACAACGGCGGCACCGCGAACGGCGGCGTCGACACCTCGGCCGCGCAGAACTTCACGATCACCGCAACCGCGGTCAACGACGCGCCGTCGTTCGCCAAGGGCGTGGACATCACCGCGCTCGAAGACAGCGGCGCGTTCACGCAGGCCAGCTGGGCGGGCTCGCTCAGCGCCGGACCGGGCGACGAGTCGGGTCAGACGCTCAGCTTCACCGTCAACAACGACAACACTGCTCTCTTCAGCGTGCAGCCTGCCGTCAGCGCGAACGGTCAGCTGACGTTCACCCCCGCCGCGAACGCGTTCGGCACGGCCAACGTCACGATCTCGATCAGCGACAACGGCGGTACCGCGAACGGCGGCGTCGACACCTCGGCTTCGCAGACGTTCACCATCACCATCACCGGCGTCAACGACGAGCCGACCTTCACCACGGGCGGCCCGGTCAGCGTCAACGAAGACAGCGGCGCCTACTCGGCCGGGTGGGCCAACGGCATGAATGCCGGCGCGGGGGAGGGGAGCCAGACGCTCTCGTTCACCGTCACCAATGACGACAACTCGCTCTTCAGCGTTCAGCCGGCCGTTGCGGCCGACGGCACGCTGACCTTCACCCCGGCGGCGAACGCCAGCGGCACCGCGAACGTCAGCGTCACGATTCACGACAACGGCGGCACCGCGAACGGCGGCGACGACACGGGCGCGACGATCAACTTCGTCCTCACCGTCAATGCAGTCAACGACGTGCCGTCCTTCACTTCGGGCGGCAACGTCCCGGTCAACGAAGACAGCGGCGCCTACAGCGCGGCGTGGGCCACGGGGCTCAACAAGGGCGCACCGAACGAGTCGGGCCAGACGCTGAACTTCATCGTCACCAACAACAGCAATGCTCTGTTCAGCGTTCAGCCGGCCGTTGCGGCCGACGGCACGCTGACCTTCACTCCGGCCGCGAACGCCTCAGGCACCGCGACCGTCTCGGTCCAGATTCATGACGACGGCGGCGTGGCGAACGGCGGCAGCGACACGAGCGCGGTCCAGACGTTCGACATCATCATCACCGCAATCAACGACGCGCCGAGCTTCACGAAGGGCGCGAACCAGACGGTGGCCGAGGATGCGGCGGCGCAGACGGTGAACCCGTGGGCGACGTCGATCAGCGCCGGTCCGGGCGAAGGCAGCCAGGCCGTCGACTTCATCGTCTCGAACGACAACAACCCGCTCTTCAGCGTGCAGCCGGCGATTTCGTCGACCGGCGTGCTGACGTACACCGTTGCGCCGAACGCCAATGGCGTGGCCACGGTCACCGTCCAGATCCATGACGACGGCGGCGTCGCCGGCGGCGGCGTCGACACGTCGACCGCGCAGACCTTCAGCATCACCGTCACCGCGGTCAACGACAACCCGAGCTTCACCGCGGGTGCGGACGTGAACGTCGACGAAGACGGCGGCGCTTACTCCGGTACGGGCTGGGCGACCAACATCATCGCCGGACCGTCGGATGAGAGCAGCCAGGGCCTGACGATGCAGGCGAACGTCACGAACACCACCGGCAACCTCTCGTTCAGCCAGGCGCCGAGCGTCAACGTCGTCACCGGCAACCTCACCTTCACGCCGGCCGCGAACACCTGCGGCACCGCCACCGTCGAAGTCACCCTGAAGGACGACGGCGGCACGGTGGGCACTCCGGGCGACGACCTCAGCTCGGCGCCGCACACCCTCACCATCACCGTTGCCTGCGTCAACGACGCTCCGAGCTTCCTCGTCGCCGGCAACCCTGCTGCGACCAACGAAGACGCGGGCGCGCAGAGCGTCTCCGGCTTCGCCACCGGCATCTCCGCCGGACCGGGGGAGAGCGGCCAGACGCTCACCTTCAACATCGCACCGGTCAGCTCGACGGGCACGCTCGCGTTCAGCAGCGGTCCGGCCATCGATGCGGCCACCGGCGCGCTGACGTACACCGCCACGGCGAACACCAACGGCACCGCGACCTTCTCGGTCACGCTGTCCGACAACGGCTCGAATACCGCGCCGAACAGCAACACCTCGGCGCCGCAGACCTTCACCATCACCGTCAATGCGCTCAACGACGCGCCGTCGTTCACGATCGCCGGAGATCCGCCGTTCGTTCTCGATGGCAGCGGCCCGCAGACCGTGAACGCCTTCGCGACCTCCATCACGGCAGGCGGCAGCGATGAATCGGGTCAGACGCTCACGTTCAACCTCAGCGTCACCAACAGCACCGGCGGCCTGACGTTCTCGGCTGCGCCGGCAATCGATCCCGTGACCGGCAACCTCACGTACACCGCCACTGCCGGCACGCTCGGAACAGCGACCATCAGCGTTACGCTCAGCGACAACGGCTCGGGCGTCGCGCCCAACGTCAACGTCTCGGCGGCGCAGACGTTCACGATCGCCGTCGAGCGTGGACCGTCGGTCGTCTCGTCGAATCCGGCGAACGGCGCGACCGTCCCGCGCGGGCAGGACCTCACCTTCAACTTCGACGAGGTCGTCTCGGTCGAGAGCGATGCATTCTCGATCACCTGCAACGCCAGCGCGACGCTTCTGCCGTACACCATCACCACCTCCACCGGCGTCTCGATCGTGGTCAATCCCGACTCCGATCTGCCTTCCGGCAACTGCACCGTCACGCTCAACAAAGACAAGGTGCACGACGCCGACTCGTACGATCCGCCGGACGGTCTCGCCTCCGACTACAGCATCAGCTTCGTGACGAACTCGCCGCCGGTTGCGGATGACGACACCGACAGCGCGCTCGGCAACGTGACGCTCGTCGCCACGGATGCCGAAGGTGTGCTCGTCGGCGACACCGACTCCGACGGAAACCCGCTGACCGTCGTTGGCGCCGGCTCGCCGGTCACCACGACCGCGGGCGGCACGATCACCTTTACCGCCGGCGGCGGCTACACCTACAACCCGCAGGCGGGTGACCAGAACCTCACCGACACGGTCGACTACACCGTGAGCGACGGCTTCGGCGGCACCGACACCGGCACCCTCAGCATCACCGTCGGTCCGCGCTACATCTTCGTCGATGACGACAACCCGTCGAACGGCACCGGCACCCAGGCCGATCCGTTCAAGACGCTCGCGCTCAAGGACGCCTCGTCCAACGTGGCCTCGAACGACACCGTTCTCGTCAAGTCGGGTACGTACACGACCGGCACGACGCTGAAGACAGGCGAGCAGCTCATCGGTCAGGGCATCTCCACCGACATCACCGCCACCCAGGGCGCGCGCACGTTCACGCTTCTCACGGCGGGCGCGGCTCCGGTCATCAACCGTACCGGCGGCGATGCGATCACGCTCTCGACCTCGGGCAACAACACGGTCCGCGGCTTCTCGATCAACACGACGACCAGTGGCCGCGGCGTGGTCGGCTCCAATTTCGGCACGCTCACCCTCAACGAGTCGTCGATCGCGGCCAACGGCGGCGCGGCCCTCGACCTCTTCACCGGCACGGCGAACGTGACGCTCACCACCACGTCGTCGACCGGCAGCAGCACGCAGGGCGTGAGCCTGAGCGGCGTCGCAGGCACACTCTCCCTCGGCAGCGGCACGATCGCCTCGCCGACCGGCCCCGGCCTCAACGTCAGCGGCGGCACGGCGACCATCAGCTACGCCGGCGCGATCGGCGCGAGCGGCTCGACCGCCGTCACGATCAACGGCCATACGACCAACAACATCACCCTCTCGGGCGCGATCACCGGCTCGGCCAACGGCGGCATTGCGGTCTCGAACAAGACCAGCGGTACGGTTACGTTCTCCGGCTCGCAGACGCTTAACACCGGCGCCACGGCGGCCGTGAACCTCACGAGCAACACCGGCGGCACCGTCAACTTCAGCGGCAGCGGCCTCGCGATCACCACGACGAGCGGCACCGCATTCAATGCCGCCGGCGGCGGCAGCGTGACGGTCAGCGGCACCACGAACACGATCAGCACCAACACCGGCACGGGGCTCTCGTTCAACGGCATCACCGTGCCGTCCGGCGCGGGCAACAACGTCACGTTCAACAGCATCAACGTCGCGGGCGGCTCGACCGGTATGACTCTGGCCTCGCTCACCGGCACCGGCACCGTCAACGTGAACGGCGGCACCATCAGCTCGTCGACGGGCTTGTCGATGAGCGCCCTCGGGACTGTCGGCACGTCGCTCTCGGGCGTGACGTTCAGCGGCGGCACGGTTGCGATGACGGGTACGAACTTCGGCACACTCACCGTGTCGAACGTGTCCGCGTCGTCGTCCGCACAGGTGCTGAACCTCAACACTGGTACGGTCAACGGCTCGTTCAGCAGCATCGGCGGGACGATCGGAGCCAGCGTCGCGGTCACTCTGACGAGCGTCGCCGGCAACTTCACGGTTGCCGGTGGAACGCTTTCGCAGACCGCGGCTGCCTCGAACCTCATCAACATCAGCGGCGGCGCGGCGACGATCGCGTGGGGCGGCAATCTCACCCAGTCGGCGAACGCAGCGCTCCTCAGCGTCACCGGCACGCACACCGGCTCGCTGACATTCGACGGCACGCTGCAGGCCACCAACGGCACGGGCCTCGTCTTCAACGACGCCGACGGTTCCTACACCTTCAACAACACCGGTACGACGACGCTCAACGGCGGCAGCGCCGGCATCTCCATCAGCAACGGCTCGGCCGGTACGTTCAACTTCGCCAGCCCGGTGAGCGTCACCGGTACCGCGACCGGCATTCCGTTCTCCTTCAACGGGAGCAGCGCCAACGTGACGTTCAGCGGCAATCTGACGCAGACCGCAGCGAATCGCCTCGTCTCGATCACGAATCAGAGCGCCGGCACCGTCACCTTCCAGAGCGGCACGCTCGCGGGCAACACGGCGAGCACCGGCATCCTGCTGAGCAACGCTGACAGCAACGTCAACTTCAACGGCACCACAACGCTCAGCGGCAGCGCCAACATCACCATCAACACCGGTTCGGCCGGCACGATCGCCTTCGGCAGCGGCGCGTCGGTGACGAACACCAGCGCCGCGAACTTCAACTTCGACTCGAGCAGCGCGAGCGTGACCTACAACGGCGCTCTGTCGCAGAACACCGCCCAGCGTGTCGTCTCGATCAACGCGCAGTCGGGCGGCACGATCAGCTTCAACGGCAACGTCACCGCGAGCCTCCTCTCCACCGGCATCCTCATGTCGAACGCCGACGGCAGCGTGAACTTCAACGGCACCAATGCGCTCAGCGGCGCCGCAACGGTTACGGTCAACACCGGCTCGACCGGCGCGATCAACTTCAGCGCGAACACGTCGATCAGCAATCCGAGCGGCATCGCAGTGTCCGTGGCCGACTCGGCCCCGACGCTCGACTACAACGGCACCATCACCCAGAACGGCAACCGCATGATCTCGATCGCGAACGCTGCGGCCGCGTCGTGCGGCGCGATCACGTTCGACGGCAGCCTGAACGCCAGCGGCGCGTCGGCGACCGGCATCTTCATCGACAAGTGCAGCGCCGGCTCGATCGCCTTCACCGCTGCAACGAAGTCGTTCAGCACGCAGACGAACGCCGCGATCACCATCACCAACAACACCGGCGCGGCCGTTTCCTTCACGAACGGCAACCTCGTGATCACCACTACCACCGGCGCGGGTCTCACCTCGTCGGGCGGCGGCACGATCGCGATCAGCGGCACCGGCAACAAGATCACCACGGGCAGCGGCACGGCGCTGACGGTCAGCACCACCACCATCGCCAGCACGCTCAACTTCGAGTCGATCAGCTCGAACGGTGCGCCGAACGGCATCGTGCTCTCCAACACCGGCGCGAACGGACTCACCATCAACAGCACCGGCGCGGGCACCTGCAACACGCTCGTCCCGACGGGCTGCACCGGCGGCACGATTCTCAACAGCACCGGCAGCGGCATCTCGCTGACCAATGCGAGCAACATCAGCCTCACCCGCGTTCAGATCAAAGACGCCGCCACGCACGGCATCGCGATGACGGGCGGATCGAATCTGACGGTCACGAGCTGCATGCTGCAGTCGAACGGTGACGCCGACAACGAACATGGCATCGCGCTCACCAACGTCGGCGGCACGTTCAACGTCGCGTCGTCGCTCTTCTACGGCGCGGCCGAGGATTTGATCAATGTGACGAACGCCAACACGAATCTCACGATGAACGTGAACGGCGCGACCGCGTTCGAGTACCCGAATCCGACGGAGGTCCCGGCGACCGCGGCCGCGGCGATGAACGTCCTGGTGACCGGATCGAGCGCGATCACGGCGACGATCAACGGCAACAACACGTTCAAGAACATTCCGATCAACTCACTCAACTTCCGCGGCGACGGCACCTCGACCGCCCTGCAGAACGTGACCTTCTCGAACAACGTGCTCACCGTCGACCCGGCGCTCAACGTCATGTGCGGCGTCAACACGCAGTGCCGCGCGGGCAGCGTCACCGTCGGCGCCTACGGTTCGAACACGGTGAACTTCATCGCGCAGAACAACAACCTCACCCGCATCAGCGGCGCGGGTGCGTTCGTCATCGGCGCCGCTACGAACTCGTTCATGAAGGCGAAGGTCTCGGGCAACACCATGAGCAACGCTCTCGGCGACGGCTTCAGCATCGGCAACAACCAGAAGTCGCACATGATCCTCGAGCTGCTCAGCAACACCCTCACGAACATCGGCGGCGACGGCTTCGAGATCTCCAACGGCGACACCAATGCAGCGATCGGCACCGGCAGCGAGGGGGACATGGACCTCACGATGACCGGCAACACCATCAACGGTCACACGCAGAACTCCTCGATCCAGTTCGTCGGCGGCATCGCGGTGTTCAACTTTGGCGACGTCGACCAGGTGATCTGCGCGAACATCAAGAACAACAGCGTGAGCGGTACGCCGGCAGGCTTCTTCGACATCTACCTCGAAGGAAACCAGGGCGGCTTCCCCGTTGGCAGCGTCGGCGTGATCAAGTACCAGACCATCGCCGGCATCAGCGGCGCCACGACCCCCGCCCGGATTCAGGCCGACAATCCGTCGACGATCCTCGCGAACGACAACGCGAACAACTCGAACAACTCCAATGGCGTGCAGTGCGCCACCACCGGCCTCTGATCGGCCCGAACGCTTAATCCACCTGCAGTAGAAGAACGGGGCGCCGCGAGGCGCCCCGTTCGCTTTTCCGCAGCGGGGTTTGTCCGTTGTCCGTTCTCCGTTCCGGGTGAGGCGCTCCGAGAAGCCGCCCTGAACGGAGAACGGATAACGGACAACCTCTTTTCCGCACGTATGCATCTCCACAGACACGGAAAAGCTTCTGGCCCGACGCGTCTTGTGTGAAGATGTCGCCAACGTCCCCGGTCCCAGGTCCGACCCCCACAACTCGAGAGAAGCAGCAGTACGACGAGAGGAGAGACTCGTATGGCCGAACCATTCCTCAGTGAGATCAAGATGGTCTCGTTCAACTTCGCGCCGAAAGGGTGGGCGCTTTGTAACGGGCAGTTGTTGCCCATCAACCAGAATCAGGCGCTCTTTGCCCTGCTGGGCACATACTACGGCGGCGATGGCCGGGTGAATTTCGCCCTGCCGGATCTGCGCGGACGCGTTCCCATTTCGCTCGGGTCGCAGTTCAGCGTCTACGGGCAGACCGGAGGCGAGGTCGCACACACGCTGACGTACGCCGAACTGCCGTCGCACGTGCATTTCGCGAACGGCAGCACCACCGTGGCCGATCAGCCGACGCCGGTCGGCAACCTGCTCGGCACGACGGACGCGACGACCGTCGGACCGATCTACGCACCGGCCGCGCAGCTCGTGACGATGAACCCGAGCACGACCAGCGGGACCGGCGGCAGCCAGCCGCACGAGAACATGATGCCGTACCTCGCCCTGACCTTCTGCATCGCTCTGACCGGCATCTTCCCCAGCCACAACTAGGAGACGAACATGAGCCAACCCTACATTGGTGAGATCCGCATCTTCGCGGGCAACTTTCCTCCCGACGGCTGGGCGTTCTGCAACGGCGCAACGATCGCGATCTCCACGAACGACGCGCTCTTCAATCTGATCGGCACGACGTATGGCGGCGACGGCGAGAACACCTTTGCGCTGCCCGACCTGCAAGGGCGCGTTCCCCTCGGATGGGGAGCCTCGAAGACCGGTCAGACCTACTTCATCGGTCAGAAGGCTGGCAGCGAGGCGGTGACGTTGACTACGGCCTCCATTCCGCTGCACGAACACCCGGTGATGGCGACGTCGGCCGGCGCGGCAGCAGCGTCGCCCGGAAACAACCTCGCCGCCGTTCCGGCGAAACGCATCTACACCAACGGTGCCTCGAACGCGCAGCTCGCACCCGGCTCGATCACGCCCGCCGGTGGCTCGCAGCCGCACGAGAACATGCAGCCGTATCTCGCGCTCAATTACATCATCGCGCTCTACGGCATCTATCCGCAGCAGTCGTAGGGAACAGGAGCAGAGACGATGGATCCATTTGTCGCAGAAATCCGCATTTTTCCCTTCAACTTCGCTCCGACCGGCTGGGCGATGTGCAATGGCCAGCTCCTGCCGCTGTCGCAGAATACGGCGCTTTTTTCGCTCCTCGGTACGACCTACGGCGGCGACGGCAAGTCGACTTTCGCGCTGCCTGACCTGCAGGACAACGCGGCCCTCGGGGCAGGGCAGGGGCAGGGGCTGTCCGAGTACTACCTCGGCCAGCAGTCCGGTGTTTCGGCGGTGAGCCTCATCGAGCCCGAGATGCCGGCGCATACCCATTTTCTCGAGGCGAACAACGGCTTCGGCAACAACACCGACCCCTCGTCGAACTCGTTCTCGCGCGTCTTTGGCGGCGGCAACATGTACAAGGCGCCGTCCGGAGCCACGATCGCGATGATGGATCCGCGCATGATCGGCGGCGCAGGCGGATCGCAGCCGCACAACAACATGCAGCCTTACCTCGTCCTCAACTTCTGCATCGCGATGCAAGGGGTGTTTCCGCCGCGGCCGTCGTGACCCGGCTGAGTGCGGCGTTCCTGACGAGCCGCCGCTCCGGCGGCTCGTCTTATCTGCAGAAAGGCATTGCGGTTTTACACAACAGACGCTAAATTGTCTTACCGTCCAGGTCCATTAATCAACGAAACGAAACGCGGGGATTTCCCTGTCGGCCCGTGGCCGCCGGTGTCTTCGTGAGTCGTCCGTCCGTTCGTCCCGGTCCATAAATTCGGTGCGTGCCGTCACACGTGAATTGCTCACGGAGGGAGCTCCTATGCGGTCCCTGTCGTTCAGACTCGTTCTATCCTTTTTGATCCTGCTGCTTGCGCCGGCCGTGTTCGCACACGACGTGACGCTCAGCGGCACGGTTCCCTTCTCGTCGCTCGACGGCTCGTCGAACGACCATGACGGCGCCGTCAACGGCGTCTTCACCGTGAGCGACGGCAATCTCGTCGTCAATGGTGTCGTCAACTGCAACGACGACGCGACCGAAAGTGCGTGCTCGATGGTGTTCGCGGTGAAGGGCAACCTCACCATCAACACCACCGGCGCGCTCTACGCCGAAAATCGCACCGGCGGCGGCACTGGCGGCGCGATCACTCTGAACGTCGCCGGCAATCTCGCCCTCAACGGCAACGCCCTCGTTTCGACCTCTTCGAAGAGCTCGACGGGCGCGACCGGCGGCGCGATCACCGCGAACGTGACCGGCAACGTCCTCATGGCCGCCGGTTCGACGATCGATGCCGGCTCCTCGAACGCCCGCGCCGGCAGCATCACGATCACTGCCGCGGGTCAGGTGAGCATCGACGGCAACGTCCTCTCCGGCCCGAGCCGCACGATCCTCGCGACGCGCCTCACCGGTGCAGCGCTCGACGGCGGAACGGCGAACCAGACGGGCGGCGCGATCAGCATCCGCTCGAACACCTTCGCCGAACCGGCAGTCGTGATCGGCTCGACCGCGAACATCATCGCGCAGGGCGAGACCACCGGCGCCGGCCCCGTGACCATCGAAGGCTGCGGCGTTCAGGTGCGCGGCCTCGTCGCGGCGCTCTCGCGCAAGGATGCGCCGGCGACCATCGCCATCCGCTCCGGCAAGGACGTCCTCGTCGACGGCCGTGACCTCGGCGTGACCGGCGCGACCATCGGCCGTCTCGGCCGTCTCCGCGCCGACGCTCCGAGCGGTACCGCGGTCAACAAACGCGTCGACATCTTCGCCGCCGAGACCATCGATCTGTTCGGTCCCGCGACCGGCACCAGCGCTTCCTACAGCATCACCTCGGTTCCGGGTCTCCACGACTCGAAGAGCCTCGGCGGCCTCGTTCGCGTGATCTCGACCGGCGACGTCATCAACGCCACCGGCCAGCTGATCGACGCCGGCCACACCGCCTCCGGCGACAGCGGCGGCACCGTCGACTTTGCCGCGAAATCGAACATCAACCTCGCCGGCGCGAGCATCCGTGCCATCGGCGACTTCAGCACCAGCAATCCCTACCGCTCGGGCGGCGTGATTCGCGTCCGCTCGTACTCGGGCAGCATCGCCTGGACGAACGGTTTCGGCGAAGTGCGCCCGGTCGGCTCGTCTTCCGGCCTTGCCACGCCCGATCAGGGTTCGGTCGTCCTCAACGCGTGCGGCTCGATCGACACGACCGGCACCATCTTCCCGGTCATGGGCACCGCGACGAGCATGCTGCCGGAAACGCACATCGGCGTCTGCAGCCCCGCCGCGCCGGCGCTGCCGGCCGGTACGCCTGCGCTGATCACCTGCAACACGCCTCCGGTCGCGAATGCGGCCACCGCCTCGACGACTGAAGATCACGCCGTCACCGTCACGCTCACCGGCAGCGATGCCGAGGGGGATGCGCTGACGTTCACGATCGTGTCGGGCCCGTCGCACGGCACGCTCGGCAGCGTCGTGGTGGTCAACAGCACCACCTCCACGGTGGTCTACACCCCGGCGCTCAACTACAACGGCACCGACTCGTTCGTCTTCCGTGCGAACGACGGCAACGGCGGAACGAACGACGCGACCGCGACGATCACCATCACGCCGGTCAACGACGCTCCTTCCTTCGTCGCAGGTCCGAGCATCACCGACCTCGAGGACTCCGGCGCACGCACCTACGCCAGCTGGGTGACCTCCATCGCCGCCGGCCCCGCG
>JALYOB010000798.1 GCA_030857085.1 Acidobacteriota bacterium
GAGTTGATTTCGTAGCCGCCGTCCATCTGCGTCAGTTGCACGCCGTGCGCGCGCATCAGCGAGAAGGCCTGCCAGCGGGCGCGATTCCAGGCGAGGTATTCGGCCGTGCCGCTGGTCGCGAAGACAATCATTACCGCGAGCAGCATCGCTGCGATCGCGCGCGTCTCACGCGTGAAGGACATGCGCGATGCGAGGAGCACGAGCAGGATCCCGAACGGCCACGCGGTGTCGACCGAATAGCGATCGAAGTTAATCTTCATCGCCGCGACGATCGCCGTTCCGATGGCGAGATACGCAACGCAGTAACGCGTCAGCGCATCGTCGATGCGAACGCTGGGCGCAGTGACGCTCGCCGCGACGACCGCACCGATCGTGGTGACGATCATCAGCGCCAGCTTGACCGCGAAGGGCAACGCGAACGGCGGCCGCATGCCGAACGTGAAAACGTCCCGCAACGTCGGCGGACCCAATCCAAAGTCGGTGAAGACGTTGCCGGAATTCAGATACGGAATGGGCATGTGCACGATCGCCGTCATCCGATACGCCGGAAACGCGAACAGCAGCGCGGCGACGATCAGCGTCATGCGCGACATGCGCACGCGCGCGAGCAGCACGAGCACGAACAGCGGTGCGAAAAAGAGAGCCGCGTTCTGCCAGTTGAAAAAGATGTAGTGCACGCCGCGCAGCAGCAACCCCGACGCCGACGGCTTGTGCAGCACGAGCTCTTTTTCCGAGGCGACGAGCACGCGCGTGACGACCAGCAGGGCGAAGACGATCGTCGCCGTCGCATACGTGAACGCAACGCGCTTGCGCCGATACATGAGCGCAACGACCAGCGGCGCGAGCGCATTCAGAATGGCGAACTGTCTCGTGAAGAACGACGCTACGGTGGCCGCGAACGCGATCGCCAGCCACACACCTTCGCGTTCCCACGCCCGCACGAACATCAGCGCCGCGACGAGCGACAGACAGACGAACGGCACGTGGGTCATGGAGGTGAACGAGGCCCAGAAAAACAGCGGATGAAAGAGCAGCGCCGCCGCGCCGAACAGCGCCAGCCGCTGCGACACACGCGCCGCGCGCAGCAACGCATACGCAAGCAACGTCGACGCGAGCGACAGCGTCAGCGTCGCACACCGCAGCACGGTGAACGACTCGCCGAACAGCGATGCCCATAACGCGCCCCAGGCGAATTGCAGATACGCAGTGGCCGACGCGAACGGCGTGAATTGGATGCGTCCCGTCTCGACGAGATGGAAGGTCGTGAAGCCGACTCCCCAGTCGTCATTGAGCGGAAAGTCGCCGCGCGGATCGACCACGAAGACCGCGAGCGCGAACGCGGCGACGAGCAACAGGAGCGCGCTGCGGTCCCTCATCCAGCCGCGCATTATGTGGTAGGTTTCGCGCCATGCCACTGTCTCGCGAACAGATCGTCCGCCGCGCCGCGCAGGAGCTCCGCGACGGCTTCTACGTCAACCTCGGCATCGGCATGCCGACCCTCGTCGCGAACAACATTCCTCCCGGAATGGAGGTCATCCTCCAGTCCGAAAACGGCATCCTCGGCCTCGGGCCATTTCCGACCGAAGACGAAGTCGATCCCGATCTGATCAACGCCGGCAAGCAGACGGTGACCGTGCTGCCCGGCGCGTCCTACTTTTCGAGCGCCGATTCGTTCTCGATGATCCGCGGCGGCAAAGTCGATCTCTCGATCCTCGGCGCGATGCAGGTCTCCGCCAAAGGCGACATCGCGAACTGGATGGTTCCCGGCGCGATGGTGAAGGGGATGGGCGGCGCGATGGATCTCGTCGCCGGCGCGAAACGCCTCATCGTGACGATGGAGCACGTCACGAAAAAAGGGGAGAAGAAGATCCTCGAGCAGTGCAATCTCCCCCTGACCGGCGTCGCCTGCGTGAACCGCATCATCACCGACTACTGCGTCCTCGACGTGACCCCCGACGGCCTCGCACTGATCGAAGTCGCCCCCGGCGTGACACCCGAGCAGGTGCAGTCGATGACCGAACCTCAGCTGATCGTGCGCGACGTGCGCGAGATTGCGGTGTAGCGAGGCGACGACCGGGGGCCTCCGGCGGCCAGGGGCACGGCCCCTGGACCCGTCTGCAGGCAAAGCC
>JALYOB010000368.1 GCA_030857085.1 Acidobacteriota bacterium
TCGCAGCCCACGGCGCACAACAGTTCCCCGCACTCGATGCGATTCACATCCGCGTCGGCGGCCTGCCGCAAACACCGAAGCCGCCGCTCGACTATCAGATGGTCTTCTCCGTCGAAGGCCTCATCAACGAATACATCGAACCCGCACGCGTCATCCGCGACGGCCGCATCACCACCGTCGAATCGATGACCGAGCTCGAGACGCTGCATTTCCCCGAGCCCTTCACCACCATGGAGGCCTTCCAGACCTCCGGCGGCACCTCCACCCTTCCCGAAACCTTCCTCGGCCGCGTGCGCGATCTCGACTACAAGACCATCCGCTACCCCGGGCACTGTGCGAAATTCAAAACGATGATCGACCTCGGCCTCTGCAGCTCGGCGCCGATCGAGGTCGACGGCATCCAGATCAAGCCGCGCCGCGTCCTCGGCGAACTGCTCGTGGCCAACCTGCCGCACGACGAGCCGGACGTCGTGCTCGTGCGCGTCGAATTCGCGGGCGGCGGACGCCATCTGCGGTACGACATCATCGATCGATCCGATCCCGACACCGGCCTCTCCGCGATGATGCGCACGACTGCCTTCCCGGCCTCGATCGTCGCGCTGATGATGGCCCGCAATCAGACCACGGCCAAAGGTGCACTGCCGCAGGAGCGCTGCATCCCGCCGCAGCTCTTCATGGACGAACTGGCGAAGCGGAACATCGACGTGCAGGTCTCGACCGCCGACGCGTGAACGCCGAAACAGGCCACCACGGCGGAATTCCGTTCGTCCGCTTCGGCGACGGAGGCGAGACGATCGTCGTGATCAGCGGCGGCGACGCTTTCGTGCGCCGCTTCGATGCCGCGACTGCTGCCCGCCGGGCGGAGCGCATCGTCCGCCTCTTTCCCGCCGGCAACACCATCTGCATCCTCGGCTACGACGTCTCCGCGCAATGCGACGCAGCCGCAATCGCGAGCAGCATCGCTCGCGTCATTCGCGAGAACTTCAGCAGTGTGACTCTGGCGGGCATCTCCTTCGGCGGTCTCGTCGCGACACGCGTCGCAGCCGCGCATCCGGAGCTCGTCCGCAATCTGATTCTCTTGTCGACCGCACATCGGTTCTCGGACGAAGGCCGCCGGCGCGTGCGCCAGCAGATGGCCGATGCCGCACGCGGCGATTTCGTGGCGATGGCGAAGCCGTTCCTGGTGCTGTTTCGCCGGCCGTGGCTCAACGCGATGCTGCGTCTCGCGATCTGGTCACGCCGCCACAAACTCGCCGCGACGATGAACGACCCGCGCTTCATCGTCTGCATGCTCGAAGCAGCGCTCGCCGCGGGCGAAGGTGGCCGCGAACATCTTCGCCGCATCACTGCCAGGACGCTGCTCGTCGCCGGCACGCACGATCAGTTCTTCGACGAAACCGCGGTTCGTGAAACTGCGGACAGCATTCCGCAAGCGCAGCTCGTGCTCTTTCCGAAAGAGACGCACATGCTCCCGCTGGAGCGTCCGCCGCTCGTCACGAACGCCGTTGCGACGTTCCTGCGCAGCGGCTTCTGACGCGGAGCAGACCGCGGTCGTCTGTCACGCCAACAGCCGCTCACGCACGACGTCGCGATATACACGCCCCACCGGCACCACCACGTCATTCGACATTGCCACTGCCGCGCGCGGCGCCGTGCGAAAGCCGCGGGCCTGGGCGAGATTCACGACATACGAACGATGCACGCGCACGAACGCCTCCGGCAGCAGCGATTCGAGCGCGCTGAGCGACTTCTCGTGCAGGTGCACGCTGCCGTCGGCGAGATGCAGTTCCGCGTAATCATCGGCCGCCTGAATGAACACGATCTCGGACGTCGCGATCGCGCGCAGCTCGCGCCCCTTGCGCACCACCAGCGTCTTCGCACGCTGTCGCGGCTCGCGCGATGCCGCCCGTTCGATCGCCCGCCGCAAGCGCTCCTCGCTCCATGGCTTCGGGACGAAATCGGTGACGCCGTATTCGAACGCGCGCAGCGCCTGCTCGTGATGCGCCGAAACGACGATCGTCTGGAACGACGACGCGGCCGCTTCTTCGAGCAGGCGAAATCCGTTCTGCCCCTGCAGATTCAGATCGAGAAACATCAGATCGATCGGCCGCGTGCGCAGCAGCTCGAACGCCGCATGCAGCGTCGGCGCGATGGCGATGTCGTTCGTCTCCACGATCGCGCGGACCATCCGCTCCAGCCGACGCGCCACCATCGTCTCGTCTTCCACGATGGCGATTCTCATGACGCCACCTCGAACGGCACGTCGAGCTCCGCGCGCCACATCGCGCCGCTGCGGCCCTGCCGGAACGACCACGCATTGCCCCACGCCTCGCGCAGACGCGCCTCGATGTAGCGCGTGCCGCCGCCTGCGCGCGGCACCTCGTCGACCTCCGGCGCGGGCGCTTCGAACACGTAGCGGACGCGATTGCCGTCGCGCGTCGATGAAAGGCGCAGCGTGCCCGTCGCGCCGTGCGTCATCGCGTTCTCGACCAGCGTGTGAAACACCGCCGGCGGCACGAGCGACGCCCCATCGACTCCCTCCACTTCGAGCGCATACGCGGCGTCATTGCGCAGGCTCATGTTCTCGACATGCGTGCGGCACAGGCGCAGTTCTTCTTCCGTCGTGATGAGCGTGCGATTGGAAATCGATCCGAGGAGCCGCAGCTCTTCGGAGAGCGCCTCGATCATGCGCACCGCAGTCTTCGGATCCTCTTCCACCCACTCGGAGAGCGCGGTGAGCGTGTTCATCAGAAAGTGCGGCTGCAGATGGCGGCGCACCATTTCGAGCTCGAGCCGCGCCCGCTCGTCCTGCGCGCGCCGCACTTCGAGCGCGTGCGAACAGAGAAGACAGACGAAGAGAAAGAGAAGCGCAAAGTAGACGCCGTAATCGACCCAGCTCGCAGGTGCCGCCACGAGCGCGAGCGACGCCACGCCCACGCCGATCAGCGCGAGTGCGCTTCCATGCATCCGCCGCACGGCTGCGAAGATCGTCCACGCGCACGAGACGCCGCAGCAGACATAAAAAATCGCCAGCTCTTTCAGATCCCACGACTCGATCGCGAACGGCAACACTGCCGCGATGACCGCGGTCGTCACCAACACCGCGCGGCCGAAGCGATGCGGAAAGCGCGCGATCACGAGCGCGACGAGCTGCACGCCCGTCAGCCAGGAGAACGCGACGATCGCGCGCAATCGCACGATGTGCCAGTCGTATGTGTAGCCGAACAGCGGACGCCACGCCTCAGCGATCAGCAGCGCTGCCGCGGCCGCGCAAAGGGTGCCGAGGAGGAGGAAGGAGCGGTCGCGGCGTGCGAGCCAGTAGAGGGCGAAGGCGAAGATGCCCGTGAGCGCGATGCCGCTCAGCGCGATCATGGCCAGATTCGCGCGATGCGTTCGCGCGCGCAGCAGCTCGTCGTAACTGCCGATGACGACGTTCCAGTAGCCGTGCTTCGGCGCGAACCCGCGATGAAACGCGGACGTCCGGATCACCAGCGTGTGCAACCCCGGCCGCGCAAGCTCCTCGGCCAGCAGGTACTGCGCTTCGATCGGACCCGGCCGCTCGGTCGCTTTCGTTCGTCCGACGATGCCGCCACCGCCGACACGCACGCCGTCCCACCAGAGCTCGTGCGAGGCGAGACCACCGAAGAGGATGCCGAGGGGCGCGTTTGGTTTGCGGTCGAGCGGGGTGAGATCGATCGTGGCGCGGAGCGTCACCGCGTCGTCGACTGCCGGCACGTCGTCGAATGCGACGCTGCGCCACGCCGGGTCGTGATCGGCGCGCATTTCCACGCGATCGACGGTGAGGAACGTGGCCGCGAGAACGAAAGCCGCGACGATCATGAACACACCGTAGCAGGCTTCGCCCGCCGTTCACCGATGCCGCATGCCGTTCGCCGAACGTGCCGCGACGCAGCGGCGACGTTTCCGTAATTTGGCGCGGAGGCAGACGCAATCATGAAAAAAGGACTCTTCTTTCTTCTTCTCTTTCTCAGTGGAACTCTGGCCGCACAACCGAAGCCGCCCGCCTGGGCTGCCGAGCTGCCGGCGTACGAGGCGTATGTGCAGCAGTGGATGCGCGACAACCATGTGCCCGGCCTGACCATCGGCTTCACCCGTGGGGATCTTACGTGGGTGAAGGCGTTCGGTTTGGCGGACGTCGAAAATGGACTGCCGATGCGCATCGACAGTGCCTACCGCTATGCGTCGCTGCAGAAGACGATGACCGCAGTGGCGGTGCTGCAGCTCGCGGAACAGAAGAAGCTCGATCTCGACGCCGACATCCGCACGTATGTGCCGCAATATCCGGCCAAGCCCTACACCATTACCGCCCGCCAGCTTCTCTCGCACCTCGGCGGCGTGCCGCATTACGTCAATCGTCCGGTCGAACAGCACATCAAGGTGCACAAGACCACCGCCGAGACCATCGCCATCTTCGCGAATTTCGATCTGGTCGCCGAGCCGGGCACACGCTTCCACTACTCGACCTACGGCTACAACCTCCTCGGCGCCGCCATTGAGAACATTACCGGCCAGTCGTATGGCGATTACATGCGCGATCACGTCTGGCGTCCGGCAGGCATGCTCGACACGCGGATGGACGATCCGGAGGAACTGATTCCGAATCGCGTGCGCGGCTATCACCTCGTCGACGGAAAACTGCGCAATTCCGAATTCATCGACGTCAGCTCCCGCTTCGCCGCCGGCGGCACGCGCGGGACCGTTCCCGACCTGCTGCGTTTTGTGCGTGCATTGCACGGAAATGCGTTATTGACCGAGCCGTCGCGGCGACTCATGACCACACCTGCGCGGACAAAGAGTGGGGAAGAGATCGCGTACACGATGGGCTGGCAAATCCCGCCATTCGAGAATCGCGGCGCAATCGTCGTCAATGACGGCGGACAGCAGGAGACGCGCACGTTCTTCATCGATGATCCGGAGCACGACTTGACGATTGCCTTTGCCATGAATCTCGAAGCCGACATTTACTGGCCGATTGTGAACCGCCTCTATGAAGTGGTACAGGGCCACGCCCTGGTCATGAAATAGTTTGG
>JALYOB010000369.1 GCA_030857085.1 Acidobacteriota bacterium
CTCCAAAGCCGCGGCTTTGCCGCGGTGTAACAGAGCGGTGGCTTTGCCACCGCACTCCAAAACTACGACATCGGCTCGGGTTCGGGTTTTCGCGGGCGCAGGTCGGGCGGCAAGGGCACGAACTCGCGATCGTCATCCGGCGGCAAGGCGATCCTGCCGGAGCGCCAGTCTTCTTTTGCCTGTTCGATGCGCTCCTTCCGCGACGACACGAAGTTCCACCACATGAACCGGCGGCCGAGGGGCTCGCCGCCTAACAGCATGACCTGCGAGGGACCATCGGAGGTGAGAACCGCCTCCGACTGCGGCGCCGCCACGATCAACTGCCCTGCGGTATAGCGCTCGTTCGCGAACGTCACCGCGCCTGTTGCGACGTAGATCGCGCGCTCCTGATGCTCCTGCGGCAGCGCGATGCGTGCGCCGTCCTCGACACGCGCGGCCACGTAGAAATGCGGCGAGAACGAGCGCGCACGATTCGTGAGGCCGTATGCAGAGCCGGAAAGGAGTTGCGCGTCGACGCCGGTATCCGTCAGCAGCGGAAGATCGGGCTCGTCGAGATGCGTGAACTCCGGCGGGTCTTCCTCATGCTCTTCCGGCAGCGCGATCCAGGCCTGAATGCCGTGCATCCGTTTCGACTCGAATGGCGAGCGCTCCGAATGAGCGATCCCGCGGCCGGCGACCATCCAGTTCACCTCGCGCGGCCGGATGCGCTGCGTGTTGCCGAGGGTGTCGCGATGGACGACTTCGCCTTCGAAGAGATACGTGAGCGTGGCCAGCCCGATGTGCGGATGCGGCAGGACATCGAGACCGCTGCCGGAGCCGGAGACCGGCCCCATGTGATCGAGAAACGTGAACGGCCCGACCATCCTCCGCCGCACGGACGGCAGCGTGCGCCGCACGGAAAACGCGCCGATGCTCTCCTCGCGTGCG
Organism: Acidobacteriota bacterium; assembly: GCA_030857085.1. GTDB lineage: Bacteria > Acidobacteriota > Thermoanaerobaculia > Gp7-AA8 > Gp7-AA8 > QHVT01. The sequence continues at coordinate 928 of JALYOB010000369.1, forward strand.
GTGATGATCACTTCCACTTCGTTCGAGGCCATACGATGGAGCGTACGATGAAACTCCTCCGCACGCCCGAAGATCGCTTTGCCTCGCTCCCCGACTATCCGTTCGAGCCGCACTACACCGACATTGGCGGCATTCGCATCCATCATGTCGAGGCGGGTCCGGCGGACGGCGCGGTCGTGCTGATGCTGCACGGCGAGCCGACGTGGTCGTACTTGTACCGGCACATGCTGCCGGTGCTGGCGGAGGCGGGGCTGCGGGCGATTGCACCTGATCTGGTCGGCTTCGGCCGTTCCGATAAACCCGCAGAGGTCCGGGACTACTCGTATGCCGCGCATGTGGAGTGGGTCTCGGAATGGATTCGCGCGAATGCGCTCGAAAACATCACTCTCGTTTGTCAGGACTGGGGCTCGCTGATCGGATTGCGCATCGTGGCCGAACAGCCGGAGCGGTTCGCGCGTGTGGTTGCTGCGAATGCCTTCCTGCCGACCGGCGATCAGGGCGCGCCCCTCGCCTTCCGCACGTGGCAGGCCTTCGCACGCTTCACACCCATTCTTCCGATCGGCGCAATTGTGCGCGCGGGCACGGTGCGCAAGCTGCCGCGCGACATCGTGCGCGCGTACAAAGCGCCCTTTCCCGATGAGACGTACAAAGCAGGTGCGCGCGCGTTTCCGGTGCTCGTGCCGACGCGCTCCGATGATCCGGCCACGCCGGCGAATCGGCGCGCGTGGGCGGCGCTGCGCGATTTCGATCGCCCGTTTCTCACAGTGTTCGGCGAGCGCGACCCGATCTTTCGCGGCCTCGATCGCGTCCTGCAGAGACACGTGCGCGGCGCAGCAGGACAGCCGCATCAGACGCTGCGCGGCGCAGGTCACTTCATTCAGGAGGATCGCGGCGTCGAGCTCGCGCGCATCACCGCACAATTCGTCGCTTCGGCCTAACGCGACACTTCAATAAAGACGATTTCCGGCGGGACGCCGAAGCGCACCGGAATCAGGCTCGTACCGACTCCGGTGGTCACGTACAAATGCCGTCCCGATTCGACAATCGCTCCGGCCGCATAACGACTTCCATAGCGCGACGGAACGACCAGCGCGCCGACGACCGGCAATGCGACCTGACCGCCATGTGTGTGCCCGGCCAGCGTCAGTGCAACGCGTGGCGGGATCTCCGGAAACACATCGGGATTGTGCGTCATGGCGATGACCGGCGCGTCATCCGTAATCTGCGCCAGTGTCGCCCGTACATCGTGCGGACCTTCGGTGTAATCACTGATGCCGGCGAGCCAGAACGCGCCGCCTGCTCGCTCGAGCCGCACCGCGCGATCGTCGATCACGCGAATGCCGGCGAATTCGAAGTCGCGGCGAATGCGCGGCGCGTCGAGCCACCAGTCGTGATTCCCCAGAACGGCATAAACGCCCAATGGCGCCTTCAATGCGCGTAATTCGGCGGCCGTCTGCTCCGGAGTCACGAAATCGCCGAACCAGACCCGATGAATCACATAGTCGCCTAACAGCACAATCACGTCGGGGCGGCCGGCATTGAGCTGGTTGATGACGCGGCGCAGTTTCTTCACGCCACAATACGGCGCGCCGACGTGCAGGTCGGACACGACGCCGATGCGCAGCGGCGCACCGCGCCACGACGGCACCGACTGCGCGGCCTCGCGCACGACCAATCCGCGCGGCTCCCACCAGAAGCCCCACGCGATGGCGACCAGCGCGATCGCCGCAAGGACCGCGAGAAGACGTTTCAATCCTTCTCGACACCGCCGTTCCACGACGGCGGATCGCTCGCGGGAAAGGACTCGGCGATCGCCTCGTCGATGCGGTCGTCGTCATTGACCGGTGCGCCAGGCTGGCCGAGGGGATCGATGCGACCGCCCCGCTCTTCCTGCCAGTCTTCGCGTGGGGTTCCGTCCATTGCGTGTGCCTCCCCTCTCTGCTGGACCACACGCAATCTTGTCACCAACGCAACAGTCAAAGCGGCGACTGGCGTCGCCGCACTCCAGAGCTCAGTAGATGAACGTGACGGGGCCGTCGTTTTCGAGCGAGACGATCATCATTTCGCGGAAGCGGCCGCTCTTCACGACGATGCCGGTGGAAGCGAGCTCGCGCAGAAACTGCTCGAACAGCTCGCGCGCGCGGCCGGGTTCTTCTGCCTTGTCGAAGCTCGGCCTGCGTCCGCGGGCGATCGATCCGGCGAGCGTGAACTGCGATACCGCCAGAATCGCCCCGCCTCCCTCGGCCACATCGTGATTCATCTTGCCGGCGTCGTCGGAAAACATGCGCAGCTCGCGAATCTTCTTCGCCGCCTCGCTCATCATCGCGGCGTCGTCGCCCTTCTCGACGCCGGCGAGCACGAGCATGCCCGCGCCGATCTCGGACACGAGTTCGTCGCCGACCGTCACTGATGCGCGTCGCACGCGCTGGATCACGCACTTCATTTCGCGGATGCGGATTCTACAAGTGGTATTGAAGCGTCGTGTGCGCGATGCTGCACGATAGAATCGCCACTCAGGAGAATCACCAGCATGATCAACAAAGTCATCCTCGTCGGCCGCCTCGGAAAGGACCCCGAGATTCGCTCGACGCCGCAGGGCACTTCCGTCGTTCGCTTCACCGTCGCCACGGACGAACGTTTCACCGATCGCAGTGGCGAGAAGCAGGAACGCACCGAGTGGCACAACATCACCGCCTGGGGCAAGCTCGCCGAGATCTGCGGCCAGTATCTGAAGAAGGGAAAGCTCGTCTACATCGAAGGCTCGATCCGCACGGACAGCTGGGACGATAAGGAAAGCGGGCAGAAGAAGTACCGCACCGAAATCGTGGCGAACACGATGAAGATGCTCGATCGCCGCGGCGATGAAGGCGGCGGCTCAGGCGGCGGTTACGGCGGCGGCTACGGCGAATCACGCCCGGCCTCAACCTCGCGCGGCGGTGGCCGCTCGGCACCCGCCGACATGATCGAGGACGACGAAGAAGTGCCGTTCTAGGCGCGCTGCGCCGGAAATACGACGGGAGCGCCTCCGGCGGGGGCCGGCACGGGCGGCCGCGCTGGTTGGCCAAGCCGTTACTCGCGCTGTACTAACTGACCGCCGTCATCGAGTACAGCGTGCGTACGGGCTTGGCCAACCAGCGCGGCCGCCCGTGGCGGCCCCCGCCGGAGGCGCTCCCGGTCCGTTTCTCTCCGACGCTCAGCGTTCGACGCGATACCGCTCGCGCAGAATTGCCAGGTGATGGCGTTCGTGTCCTACCAGCACGAACGCCAGTGCGCGCGCGGTCACCGGGTTGCCGTTCGCCACGCCGCGCCGGTCCCATGCCTCGTCGGGGAGATTGCGGAAGAAGACGATGTTCGTGCGGCGGGCGACGGCGTAGGCCTCGGCGAGGTCGCCGATGCGCCAGGTGTCGAAGTGGGCGTTGCGGACGTACTCGTCTTCGTCCCAGCCGGGCAGCGATTGCGTCTCGCCGCGGGAGATCGCGAGCGCGCGGTAGCCGAGGATGCGTTCGGCGTCGACGAGGTGTCCGATGACTTCCTTCACGCTCCACTTCCCTGCTTCGTAGCGGAACGACGCGCGCGTCTCGTCGAGCGAGGACAGCATCTTCTGCGTCTCGGAGGACTGCTGCTCGATGACCGAGAGAATGTCGTCCTCGGGCACCCGTTCGATGTAGCGGTTGAAGTGGGCAGCGTGGTCGGTCGTCGCTGGGCGCATGAGCTAATTATCGATCCGAATGAACGTGCGGTAGTGATCGCGCGTGTAAAAAGTCTCGCCGCGTTCACCGCGGATGACGCGCCGCGCGCCGCGATTCGTCGCACCGGGCGTTTCGACCGTGTATTCGCGATAGTAGCCGCGCGGATGTTCGGGCAGACGCCGCTCCCGATTGCTGAAGATCGTGCCGTCTTTCTTGTGCGGGAACGGGCCGCCGCGATCGATGAGAGCGAGCGTGCGCTCGAGCTGCTCGCGCTCGATCGGGTCGGGCACCGCGGTGACGAGTTTGGACGCGGTGTCGCGTTCCTGCGCGGGCGGCGGTGCCGGTGTGCGCGTGCGCGTCTCGACCTGCGTGCGTGCAGGAACGGGAGCGGGGTCACGATGCGGGACGTCGCTGCGTTGCAGCCA
>JALYOB010000370.1 GCA_030857085.1 Acidobacteriota bacterium
GCTAGTACGGTTGCAGAAACTTAAAATTTCAAATTAAGACGCCACGAACCTAATGAATTTTGGTGAAATTAAAACCATCCATTTCGTCGGCATCGGCGGGATTGGGATGAGCGCCATGGCGGAGATCCTCGCGGTCGAGGGCGTCACCGTCTCCGGATGCGACCTCAAACGCTCCGCTTCGACGGACCTCCTGACCAGCCGCGGCATCGATGTGACGTTCGGTCACGACCCCTCGCACATCGAGGGGAAAGAGCTGATCGTCATCACGTCCGCCGTCAAAGGCGAGCATCCCGAGGTGGACGCCGCGCGCGTGCAGGGCGTGCGCATCATGAAGCGCTCCGAGGTCCTCGGCGCGATCGTGAACGCCAAACGCTCCATCGGCGTCTCGGGCACGCACGGCAAGACCACCACCTCCGCGATGATCTCGGTCGTTCTCGAAGAGGCGGGCCTCGATCCGACGGTGCTCGTCGGCGGCATGGTTCGCAATCTCAAGACGAATGCGAAACGGGGCGCGAGCGATTTTCTCGTCGTCGAAGCGGACGAGTACGACCGCACGTTCCATCACCTCCATCCGGAGATCGCGGTCGTCACGAACATCGAGCCCGATCACCTCGAGTACTACAAGACCTTCGAAGCGATCCTCGAGGCGTTCCGCATTTTCGTTGGCGGCATCAAGCGCGGCGGAGTCGTGATCGGCTGCTCGGATGACGAAGACGTCGCGCGTCTGCTGCGTCACGCAGAACAGCGCCGCGTTTCGTACGGCCTCGATGAGGGCGCGCAGATTCGCGCGATCAACCTCGAGTTCTCCGATCGCGGCTCGTCGTTCGAAGTGCCCGGCGTCGGCTTCTTCAAGCTCTTCGTTCCGGGCGAGCACAACGTGCGCAACGCGCTCGCGGCGATTGCGGTCGCGCGCGAGCTCGGCATCGACGGATCCACGATCTCCGCCGCGCTCGCGAAGTTCCTCGGCGTCGATCGCCGCTTCCAGATTCTCGGCGACTACCGCGGCGCGATCATCGTCGATGACTACGCGCATCATCCGACCGAGGTGCGGGCGACGCTGGAAGCGGCGCGGGGTGGATATCCCGATCGCCGCCTGGTGGCGCTGTTCCAGCCGCATCTCTTCTCGCGCACCCGCGACTTTGCGAAGGAATTCGGCGAAGCGCTGACCGTGGCCGATGTGCCGATCGTCTCGCCGATTTATGCGGCGCGCGAACAGCCGGTGGAGGGTGTGTCGGCGCGCATGATTTCGGACGCGGTCGAAGAGGTCGAGTTCCTCGATCGCAGCAACTCGGAGATCGTGAACGAGCTGCGCCGGCGCCTGAAGCCGAACGACATCTTCATCGCCATGGGCGCGGGCGACGTGCACGAGATCGCCGAGCAGCTGGTGCGAAGGGAGGACGCGTGAGCTTCGATACGACTGCTTCGCGTTTCCTTCGTCCGACCGACGTCGCGCGTCTGCGCCGCAATCAGCGCCGCATTCAGATGCAGCGCGTGCTGGTCATCGGACGCAATGTCGCCGTCGTTGCGACGATCGTCCTCGGCGGAATCTGGGCGTACCGGCACACGCAGTCGGACGAGCGTTTCGCCGTCCGCAAGCTCGAAGTCGATGGCGTGGTGCACACGCCCCGCTCCGCGATTGATGCGGTGACGCAGCGCTACATCGGCCTGAATCTGTTTCAGATTGACATCGCTCGCGTGCAGCACGACGTGCGCGGCCTCGGCTGGGTGCGCCGCATCGACATCGAGAAGCAACTGCCCGACACGCTGCGCATCAAAGTCACCGAGCGCACGCCGGTCGCGCTGATTCGCAAAGGGGAGACGCTGCAGTACGTCGATGAAGACGGCGTGACGTTCGCGGAGCTCGCGCCGACGGTCGGCGATGACGATCTGCCGGTGATCACCGAGGCGGCCGGGACGGAGCTCACGCGCACCGTTGCTCTGCTGCGCGAGCTGCGCGCGAAAGATCGCGAGCTCTATTCGCGCGTTTCCGAAGTGTGGCCGATTCCGCCGCGCGGCTTCGCACTGTACGACCGCGAGCTCGGTGCGGTCGTTTACGCGAACGCCGAAGACATCACCGCCAAGTGGCGAAACCTCTACGGCGTGCTCGCCGCCGAGAACCATCCGAAGATCGAGTACGCGGACCTGCGGTTCGCGGATCGAGTGATCGTGAAAACGATGGAGAACACCAATGGCGCGAACTGAAGACAAATACATCGTCGCACTCGACATCGGAACCTCGAAAGTCTGCGCACTGGTCGGCGAGATCAGCGACCGCGGACTGCTCGAGATCATCGGCAAGGGCACCTCGCCGATGAAGGGGACGCGCCGCGGCAACATCATCAATCTCGATCAGGCCATCGAGGCGGTGAAGAAGGCCGTCGATGAAGCCGAGGTGATGGCGGGCCTGCAGATCGAATCGGTGTACGTCGGTGTTTCCGGCGATCACATTCGCTCGGTGAACTCGCGCGGCGTCGTCTCGGTGATGGGCAAGCACAAAGAGATCGCGCGCGAAGACATCGATCGCGTGATCGAAGCGTCGAAGTCGATCAACGTGCCGGCGGAGCTCGAACTGCTGCATGTGATTCCGCGCGAGTTCGTCGTCGACGGGCAGGACGGCATTCACGATCCGATCGGCATGACGGCGACGCGGCTCGAGGCGAACGTACACATCGTCACCGGCGCGCGCACGCACGACCAGAACATCCTCACCTGCGTGAACAAGGCCGGCATCGCGGTGCAGGAGCTCGTGCTCGAACAGCTCGCGGCCGCGGAAGCGGTGCTCACACAGGATGAGCGGGAGATGGGCGTGCTGCTGATGGACATCGGCGGCGGCACCACCGATTACGCGGTGTTTCTCGAAGGAAATGTGGTGCACACGAACGTGCTGCCGGTCGGCGCGGGACACTTTACGAGCGACATCTCGGTCGTGCTGCGCACGCCGATGGAAGACGCGGAGCGGATCAAGAAGCGTTACGGCTGCGCGCTTTCGTCGCTGGTGACGACGGACGATCCGATCGAAGTGCCGACGGTGGGCGGGCGCGCTCCGAAGATTCTCTCGCGTCACGAGCTGACCGGGATTCTCGAGCCGCGCGCCGCGGAGATCGCGAAGCTGGTCTATCGCGATCTGGAGAAAGTGGGACTGGAGAAAGAGATCCGCAGCGGCGTCGTGCTGGTGGGCGGCGGTGCGGAGATGGACGGCCTCGTCGAGCTGACCGAGCAGGTGTTCGATCAGTCGGCGCGCAAGGGATCGCCGCGCGGTTTCGGCGGTCTCGCGGACACGGTGAGCGGTCCCGAATGCGCGGCCGCGGCGGGCCTGCTGCTGTGGGGTTTGCGCAATCAGACGCGCGTGCGCACCAAGCGTCCGCGCAAAGGTTTCGGGAAAGTGGCGGACTCGGTCAAGTCGTGGTTTGCGTGGAGCTGATGCGATGACGAGTTCCTCGGAGTTCCTCGGGTTCCTCGGAGTTCCTCGGGGATATGGATCCGAGGAACCGAGGAACTCCGAGGAACTTTCTGAAAATTAGTCTTGAATTCGTCACGAAATTAGGTACTCTCTGGGAGACGGTAAATGATCACTTTTGATGAACGCCTCGCCGACGGCTCGCTGGCGGTAACGCTCAACGAAGAGCATGTCGGCGCGAAGATCAAGGTCATCGGCGTGGGTGGGGGTGGCGGGAATGCCGTCAACCGGATGATTCAGGCCGGCATCAAGGGCGTCGAGTTTCTCGTCGCCAACACCGATGTCCAGGCGATGCGCAACGCCCTTGCGCCGGTCAAGCTGCAGATCGGCGGCAAGCTCACCAAGGGGCTGGGTGCGGGCGCGAATCCCGACGTCGGCAAGCAGGCCGCGCTCGAAGATACCGATCGCATTCTCGAGGCGCTTTCCGGCGCCGACATGATTTTCATCACCACCGGCATGGGCGGCGGCACCGGCACCGGTGCGGCGCCGATCATCGCGTCGCTGGCCGCGGAGCTCGGAGCGCTGACGGTTGCTGTCGTGACCAAGCCGTTCGGCTTCGAAGGAAAGCGCCGCCGCGTGCAGGCCGAGCATGGCATTCGCGCGCTGCGCGATACGGTCGACACGCTCATCACCATTCCGAACGAGCGCCTGCTCAACTTCGTCGAGCGCGGCACGTCGCTTTCGGATGCGTTCAAGATCGCGGACGACATCCTGCGCCAGGCGGTGCAGGGCATCTCCGATCTCATCACCGTGCCGGGCGAGATCAACCTCGATTTTGCGGACGTGAAGACGATCATGCACGGCATGGGCATGGCGCTCATGGGCACGGGCGTCTCGACCGGCGAGCATCGTGCTGTTGAAGCGGCGCAGCGCGCGATCTCCTCGCCGCTGCTCGAGGAAGCGTCAATCGAAGGCGCGAAGGGCGTGCTGATCAACGTCACCGGCGGGCCGGACATGACGCTGTTCGAAGTGCACGAGGCGGCGTCGATCATTCAGGAAGCGGCAGACGAAGAGGCGAACATCATCTTCGGCACGGTCATCGATCCGAACATGAAGGACGAGATCAAGGTGACGGTGATCGCGACCGGTTTCGACGCGGCGACCAAAGGCCTGCTCAACTCGCGCGGCGAATCGCTTTCGGCGAATACGCCGTCGCGCGGTCAGCAGCAGCCGGCCGAGCGTCCCGCGCCGTACCGCCCGTTCGCACCGAAAGAAATCGCGGCGCAGCATGAAGCCGAGCCGCCGCAAACCCAGCAGATTGGAGCGGAGGGCGAGATCTATGATCCGCCCTTTTTTCGCAGAGGATTCAGCCGCGCCGACGGTTCGGGAGGATTCGGACCGATGGCGTCGAGCGATTTCGGCAGTGACCTCGATATTCCGACGGTAATTCGAAATCTCAGCGACTAAGGTCTTGAGCCGGGGTAGGTCCCTGGCACGGCGCATCCCTACTGTGCGCCACAAGCGATCCAGGGGAGAGGGCCCCGGGATCACCTGCTCCTCCGGGGCGCGGTTCTTCCGACCGCGCCCCACTTTTTTTCGCGATCAAACAAAAAGACGCGGCCTTTCGG
>JALYOB010000371.1 GCA_030857085.1 Acidobacteriota bacterium
GTCCAGCAGATCGAGCGCCTTGCTGGCGAGCCGCTCGAAGTCATCCGCAATGACGCATTCGAGCCTGCCGCTCTGTTAGGCGCAAAACCGAAAGCCATTGTGATTTCCCCCGGCCCCGGCACTCCCGCCCGCGCCGGCCGCTGCATCGACCTCATTCGCGCCAACGACACCATCCCGCTCCTCGGCGTCTGCCTCGGCCATCAGGCCATTGGCGAAGCATTCGGCGCGGAGGTCGTCCGCGGCGCGCTCCCCATCCACGGCAAAGTGAGCGAGGTGCGCCATGGCGACGCGAATCTGTTTGCCGGCTGCCCGCACCCGATGCGCACCGCCCGCTATCACTCCCTCGTCATTGCACGCGAAACCCTTCCTGACGTATTGCAGGTCGACGCCGAAACCGACGACGGCGCAATCATGGCCGTCTCCCATCGCGACCGTCCGATTTACGGAATTCAGTTCCATCCCGAGTCTTATGGCACCAGCGACGGCGATCAATTGATCCGCAATTTCCTGGCGGAGGTGCGCCAGTGATCGAGCAAGCCATCAAACGCGCGGTCGACGGCCAGCACCTCGGCCGCGACGAAATGTACGAAGTGTTCAGTCAGGTCATGGACGGCTGCGCGACGGACGTCCAGAAATCGGCATTGCTCATCGCATTGCGGATGAAAGGCGAAACGCCCGACGAAATCACGGGTGCTGCTCTGGCGATGCGCGAGCGCGTGACGCCGATCGACGTCGATCGCGACCAGCTCGTCGATACCTGCGGCACAGGCGGCGACGGCCGCGGCACCTTCAATGTGTCGACCATTGCGGCGTTAGTCGCCGCGGGTGCGGGAGCGAACGTCGCCAAACACGGCAATCGCGCGGTGTCGTCATCCTGCGGCAGCGCGGACGTGCTCTCCGCGTTAGGCGTGCACATTGATCTCGACGCCGCGCGCATGTCGCAGGTTTTGCGCAGCGCCGGCATTGCGTTCCTGTTCGCGCCAAAACTCCATCCCGCCATGAGCGCCGTGGCCGCGGTCCGCCGCGAGCTCGGCGTCCGCACGATCTTCAATGTCCTCGGTCCGCTCACCAATCCCGCATTCGCAAAGCGTCAGGTGCTCGGCGTCTATACCGAACGCCTCGTCGAAACCGTTGCCCGTGTGCTGGCCGCATTGGGCGCCGAGCACGCGCTGGTCGTGCACAGCCGCGATGGTCTGGACGAAATCTCCGTTTCTGCACCGACACTCGTTTGCGAAGTGCGCGACGGCGAAGTGCTCTCCTATGAGCTGACGCCGGAAGAAATCGGCGTCGGTATGCACAACCTCGACGAACTCGCGGGTGGCGATGCACGCACGAATGCGGCCATTGCACGAGAAATCCTCAATGGAGCGAACGGCGCACGCCGCGACATTGTGATCGCAAACGCCGGCGCTGCACTGTATGTCGCCGGAGTCGCGCCGTCCATTCGCGACGGCGTGGCGATGGCGCTCGATTCGATCACCAGCGGCCGCGCGCTCGCAAAACTGCAGGAGCTCATTGCGACAACCAATGAGCTCGGAGGTGCACAATGACCGTCCTCGATGAAATAGTCGAGCGCACCCGCGTCCGACTGCGCGAAGAGCCGCTCGACGTCGAAGATGTACGCCGTGCCGCGCGCGACCGCGCTGCCGAACGCGCGACGCACTTCGCCTTCCGTAATGCACTATCTGCCGAAGGTGTGCGCGTGATCGCGGAGATTAAGTCGGCGTCGCCGTCCGCCGGTTCCATCGTCACCGATCCCGACGTCGAATCGATTGCGCGCGAATATGCCCGCGGCGGCGCGGCTGCGATTTCCATCGTGACCGAGCCCGACTTTTTTCACGGATCCCGCGACTGGATCGCCCGCGCGAAAGCGGCCACCGGTCTTCCGGTGATCATGAAAGACTTCATTGTCGAGCCAGCGCAGCTCATGCGCGGCATCGCCGCCGGTGCAGACGCGATTCTGCTGCTCGCCTCACTCCTCGACGGCCGCCGCATCATGGAGTTCATTGGCCTCCTCGAAGCGTACGGCTGCGATGCGTTAGTGGAAGTGCACGACGAATCCGAGGTGCAGCGCGCGATTGACGGCGGTGCGCGTCTCATCGGCGTCAATAATCGCGATCTCAAAAACTTCAACGTCGATCTCGCGACATCGGAGCGCCTCGGCGCGCTCATGCCCGCGGACGCGATCAAGGTCACCGAAAGCGGCATTCGCACACGCGCTGACGTCGAGCGTCTGCGCAATGCAGGATTTCACGCATTCCTCGTCGGCGAGTCTCTACTGAGACAGGAAGATCGCGCCGGCGCGGTCGCAGCACTGGTGAACGGATGACACAGGTCAAGATTTGCGGCATCACCCGAGTCGAAGACGCCCGCGTTGCGGCCTCTTACGGCGCCGATTACCTCGGACTGATTTTCGTTCCAAGCTCCCCCCGCTACGTCGAACCCGAGGCCGCTGCCGAAATCACTGCGGCCGTCAAGGGGCCGAAATTCGTCGGCGTTTTTCGCGACTGTGGCGTGGACGAAGTGCATCGCGTCTGTGTCCGCTCGGGCATCGACATGATTCAGTTCCACGGCACGGAATCGGACGAAGACATTCATACGCTCGGCATGCCGTCCATCAAAGCGTATCGGGTAGGGGAGACGCTTCCCGATACGAACGCGCATCCGGCCGCGGATTACGTGTTGTTCGATACCTTCGACACCACGCGTGATGGCGGTACCGGCCGCCGCTTCGACTGGTCGCTCCTCGCGATGTATCCCCGCACCAAGCCATTCTTTCTCGCCGGCGGCATCGGACCGGAAAACGTCGCCGCCGCGATCAGTCTCGTCCGGCCTGACGCCATTGACATTTCCAGTGCGGTTGAATCCGCGCCCGGTGTCAAAGACCACGAGAAACTCCGAATTCTTTTTGAAAGAGTCAAACGCTCATGACTGCACTTCCAGACCGCCACGGTTTCTTCGGTAATTTCGGCGGCAAATTCGTTCCCGAAACTTTGATGGCCGCTCTCGACGAATTCGAGACGGCGTACAAAAAGCTCAAACGCGATCGCGAATTCAAGCGCGAGCTCGAAGACGTGCTGACCGATTTCGTCGGCCGTCCGACGCCATTGAGCGAGGCCAGCAAATTCGCCGAGCTTTGCGGCGGCGGCTTCCGCCTGTTCCTCAAACGCGAGGATCTGACGCACACCGGCGCGCACAAGATCAACAACGCCATCGGCCAGGCGCTCATCGCCAAACGGATGGGCAAGCAGCGCATCATCGCGGAGACCGGCGCAGGCCAGCATGGCGTCGCCACAGCGACCGCCTGTGCGCTCATGGGCATGCAATGCGTCGTCTACATGGGCGAAGTGGACATGGCGCGCCAGGAGCTCAACGTCTTCCGCATGCGCCTCCTCGGCGCGGAAGTCGTTCCTGTCACCAGCGGCAGCCGCACGCTCAAAGATGCGATCAATGAAGCCATCCGGGATTGGGTGACGAACGTCCGCACGACCCACTACATCATTGGTTCCGTTCTCGGTCCACATCCCTATCCGATGGTCGTGCGGGATTTCCAATCCGTCATTGGACGCGAGGCGCTGGTGCAGTTGAAGAAGAAAACCGGCGCCTTGCCCGACGTCGCCGTCGCATGCGTCGGCGGCGGCTCCAATGCCATTGGCCTGTTTTACGACATGCTGAAGCATCCCTCCATCCGAATGGTCGGCGTCGAAGCAGGCGGACGTGGCCCTTCTCTCGGCCATCACGCCGCACGCTTTTCCGGCGGTGCACTGGGCATTCTGCACGGCACGCGTTCCATGGTTCTGCAGGATGAATTCGGCCAGATCGCCGAAACGCACTCCATCTCCGCGGGTCTCGACTACCCATCGATTGGACCGGAGCACGCGCATCTTCAGGAAATCGGTCGCGTCGAATATGCCGACTGCACCGACGAACAGGCGCTCGAAGCGTTTCACAAGGTGAGTCAGAGCGAAGGCATCATCCCGGCGCTCGAGTCGTCGCACGCACTGGGCTGGCTGCTGCGCAACGGACACACGATCGCCAAAGACGCGATTGTGGTCGTCAATCTCTCCGGCCGCGGCGACAAAGACCTCAATACGATCCTCAATCAGAAGGCGCAGCCATGAATCGCGTCGACGCTCTCTTCAAGCGGCTGAAGAAAGAATCGCGCTGCGGCCTTATCGCCTATGTCACATGCGGTGACGGCGACACCGTGCGCATTGTGGAGGAGCTCGAAGCGGCGGGCGCCGACGCAATCGAGCTCGGAATTCCCTTCTCCGATCCCATTGCGGACGGCCCGGTCATCCAGGCGGCGGCGCAACGGGCGCTCGCACGCGGCACGAATACAAAACACGTCTTCGAAATCGCGCGCACCATTCGTGAGCGGAGCGAAATCCCGCTCATTGCATTTTCGTATCTCAATCCCGTCACGCGTTATGGCGCAGACGCGTTCGCGCGCGATGCGAAAAGTGCCGGCATCGATTCCGTGCTGCTGACCGACCTCCCGCCCGAAGCCGCGGCCGATTTGCGTGAGGCGATGCATGCACAGCAACTCGGAACGGTTTTTCTGCTTGCACCGACATCGACGGACGCACGCATTCGCGCGATTGACAAGGCAAGCGACGGCTTCGTCTATTACGTCTCGACCACTGGCGTCACCGGCACGCGCAGCGAGCTCGATCCGGCGTTGCTCACCCGGCTCGATGAAGTGCGCGCGCGATTGAAACACCCGATCGCCGTTGGCTTCGGCATTTCGCGCCACGAGCATTACCAGATGCTGCGCGACCGCTGCGACGCAATCGTCGTCGGCAGCGCCATTGTGCGCGCAGTCGGAAGCAACGAAAGCGCCGGCGCGGTGGTGCGCGCGATTCTCGGCGGCGCGTGACGTGGCGCATTTGCGCCGCCCCTCATCCGCCCTTCGGGCACCTTCTCCCCGCATCGCGGGGAGAAGGGCTACCTGGCGCGATGCGTCCTTGTTTCCCCTCGCCCCGCGTGCGGGGAGAGGGTGGCGCGAAGCGCCGGGTGAGGG
>JALYOB010000053.1 GCA_030857085.1 Acidobacteriota bacterium
GGCAATACCGCCCTGGCAACTCACCACGCGCCACTCGCTACTTCAAATTCAGTTCGGCCGCCACCCGCGCACGCAACGCATCGAGCTCGCGCAGCACCATCTGCAACGCCTGCTGCTTTGCGGCAACCTGCTGTTCGAGCTCGCGCACGCGTGCCTCGGCGGAGACGGACTGGCGCGCGGGCTCCGGCTCGTCCATCACCGCGACGGCGATCGGCGCGTCGACGAGCGCTTCTGCTCCGAGCTCTTCGATCTCATCGACCTGCGGCACAGGCACGTTCCCCGAAAAAGTCGACGGACGTTTGCGCCCCTCGGCGAGCAGTTGATCGAGCGAGACCTCTTCCGCTTTCTCGTAGTCGGCTTGGACCGGAGCGGAGTCGGGGAAGGGGACGGAGTCGGCGAACGGATTCGGCGCTTCGGCGAGAGGCTCGTTGTTGAAGATCGACTCGGCGACGCTCGGCAGCGGATCGGGCTCGGGAAGCGGTGCGATCCGCGGCGCCGGCGCGGGAGTGCTCTTCTTCGTGACCGGCTCGCTCTTGCCGCCTTTGAGGCGCGTGAGCAGATGCTTCGCGGTGATCTTCGAGATCAGCTTGAACGTATCCATGACGCCCACGCCCTTGAGCGCCGACGCCTCGGTATACGGATAGCCTTCGAACCCGAGCGCTTCCTGCAGCTGCTCGACCGGGAGCACGCCAGGGATGTCCCGCTTGTTGAACTGGATGACGATCGGGGTGTCGTTCGGATCGATCTGGTTTTCTTCGAGATTCTCGAGAAGGTTCGCGAAGCTCTCGCGATTCGCGTCGACCATGGCCGGCTGCGAGTCGGCGACGAAGACCACCGAGTCCGCGCCTTTCAGCACGAGCTTGCGCGTCTCGTTGTAGAAGACCTGTCCGGGGACGGTGTAGAGCTGGATCTTGAGGTTGAACGGTCCGACTTTGCCGATGTCGACCGGGAGGAGGTCGAAAAAGAGAGTGCGGTCCGTTTTCGTGGCAAGCGACAGCATCTTCCCCTTCGACGCGGGGTCGAGCTTGTCGAAGATGACCATCAGATTGGTCGTTTTTCCGCAGAGACCGGGGCCGTAGTAGACGATCTTGGCCGTCATCTCGCGGGTAGCGTGATTGAAGAGGACCATGGGAACCTCGCGATCGATGTGGGGCGAAGTATCGCATAACGTCGCTTTGCTCCGTTGGCGCGCGTCGCGTTCGCTCCGCGGGCGTTCGGATCCGCGGCGCTGCAGGCGGCGCGGGGGCGTTCGGGGGATCTCGCCGGAATGTCCGGTCGCGCAAGATTGACGTCCAGGCCAGGAAATCCCCAGACGCCCCCGCGCGCCGTGCGGGCGCGCGGCTCCTGACGCCAGCGCGGAGCGAACGCGACGCGCCGCCGCCGCGCATAGAATGCGCGGCCATGGACTCCTTTGACGACGCCGCCGAACCTGTAGTCGAGATTCCGATCACCGACACGCTCGATCTTCATCCATTCCAGCCGCGGGAGATTCGCGATGTGGCGCGGGCGTATCTGGCCGAGGCGCGGGAGCTCGGGTTCGAGCAGGTGCGGCTCATTCATGGGCGAGGCGTTGGCGCGCAGCGGGAGAACATTCGCGCGCTGCTGCGCGAGATCGACTACGTCATGGATTTTCACGATGCGGACGGGAGCGGAGGCGGGTGGGGGGCGACGGTCGTCCTGCTGGCGCCGAATTCGCTAAACCGGGAGTGACATGTCAACACTTTACGACGAACTCAGCAGGGTGACGACGTACGAGTACTCGGAGGACGAAGTCCGCGAGTTCGAGGCATTGCACGACGAAATCCGCCGCCTCAAAAAAGAGCGCAACGCCGTCATCGTCGCTCACAACTATTACCGTCCTGAAATCCTCAAGGTCGCGGACTTTGTCGGCGACTCGCTCGAGCTCGCGCTGATGGCCGCGCAGGTCAAAGACGCCGACATCATCGAGTTCTGCGGCGTCAACTTCATGGCCGAGACGGCGAAGATCGTCAATCCGTCGAAGCGGGTACTGCTGCCGAATCCGATGGCCGGCTGCCAGCTCGCCGACTCCGCACCCGTTGAAGATCTGACCGCGCGCATCGACGAACTCAAACAGCAGTATCCCGATCTCGCCGTCGTCAGCTACGTCAACACCACCGCGGCCGTCAAAGCGCTCTCCGACATCATCGTCACTTCGGCCAACGCATCGAAGGTCGTGCGCACGCTGCCGAACGAGAACATCCTCTTCGTCCCCGATCGCAACCTGGCCAGCCACGTGGCGGCGCAGGTGCCGGAGAAGAACATCATTCCGTGGGACGGCTTCTGCTACGTGCACCAGCAGATCACACCCGAGGAGATTCAGAAGATTCGGGCGAGCGATCCGGAGCTCGCGATTCTCGTCCATCCGGAATGCCGTCCCGATGTCGCCAAGCTCGCCGACGCCGTCCTCTCGACCTCCGGCATGGTGCGCTTCGCCAAAGAGCGTCCGAACAATCGCTTCCTCGTCGTTACCGAATGCGGCATGTCCGATCGCCTGGCGATGGAAGTGCCCGACAAGACGTTCGTGAAGGGCTGCAAGCTCTGCGCGTTCATGAAGGTCACGACGCTCGAAGACGTGCGCGACTCGCTCCTCTACGACCGCTACGAAATGGAAGTGCCGGAAGAGATTCGCGTTCCGGCCGAGCGCGCGCTGCGGCGGATGTTCGCAGCCACCGAGTAGATGTCGCACCGCAACGGCATTCTGTTTCTCAACCCGCGGGCGGGAACGTTCAGCGCGGGCGATGAGTCGAACCTGCGCACGGCCGCGTACGAGCGTGGTCTGCGCACGGTCGACGTCGTTCCGGGCGTCGACGTGCGGCAGATCGTGCGCGAGGCGCTGGACGCCGGGCTGAAAACGTTCGTCGTCGCCGGCGGCGACGGCAGCGTGCATCACGTGATGCAGCCGCTCGTCGGCACCGACGGCGTGTTAGGCGTGCTTCCCATCGGCAGCGTCAATCACCTCGCGCGCGATCTCGCGATTCCGCTGGACGACTGGCCGAAAGCGCTCGACATCGCGGTGAGCGGAACGGTGCGGCAGATCGACGTCGGCCGCGTGAACGGCCGCTATTTTCTCAACAGCGTGATGCTCGGCTTCTATCCGACCATCAGCGAATATCGCGAGCGCTTCCGCTCGATGCACAGCCGCTCGCGCGCCTACATGAAAGCGGGACGGCTCGCGTTTCGTCACTTCCATCACGTGACGCTGGTGGTCGAGCACGACGGGATCGTCGAGACGTTCCGGACGCAGATGTTCGTCGTGGCGGTGAATGGATACGACCTGTCCGCGACGGGCGTGGTCGCGCCGAAAACCTCGTTCAGCGACGGACGCCTCTCGATCTACACGCTCTCGTTCATGAGCCGCTTCCAGTTCGTCCGTGCCGCCGCCAAGTATCTGCGCGGCCGCATCGCCGACGTGGACGGCTTCCGCAGCATCCGCACCGCCGCGCTCAGCGTCGACACGGGAAAACGCAGCCTCCGTTTCTCGGTCGATGGAGAGTTGATGGAGATGGAGACGCCGCTGCAGATCGCGAGCGTGCCGGCGGGGTTGTTGGTGAGGATGGAGTAGCGTTCGCGGCGAGCGCGCCTGCGGCGCTGGTGTCGGGTGTCAGGTCTTTGCGCTGCTTCGCCCGGCATGCAGACGATCGTGGGCGTTCACGGGCGTCCTGCGCCGCGCCGTATACTCCGATGAATGACTCTCGACGCGCGCGCCCGGTTCTTCATCGCCGTGGCGCGTCTTTCGTCGAGACTCCCCGCATTCCGCGGCCGCACCCGTATCTTCCTCGAGCTCTACCGCCTCCTCGGCCTGCAGCATCGTCACGTCGCAGCGCGTGCGCGATTGCGCGAGCCGGTCGCGTTTAATGCGGAGCTCGATCTGCACTCATGGCTGCAGCGCGTCGCCTTTCTCACCGGCGGCTACGAATCCGATACGACGCAATTCCTCGTGCAGCTGTACGCGCTGACGGGCGCCGAGGGGTATCTGCTCGACGTCGGCGCGAACATCGGGCTGATTGCGATTCCGTTCGCGCGCATGCGCGACCGGCACACGCCGCGCGTGATCTGCGCCGAGGCGGTTCCGGACAACGTGCGCGCGTTGCGGAGGAATCTCGCGCTCAATCAACTCGAACGCGACGTGCTCGTGCTGCCTTACGCGCTCGGCGACGAACGAAAGACCGCGATGATTCAGGTCGAAGGCGATCTGCGGGCGGGCGAGGGGAGCGGCACCGCGAACATCCTCGCTGACGACACGACGCACGAATGCGTGCGGCAGGAGATCACCGTCGAGACGCTCGACTCACTCGTTGCCGCAGGTGCGATTGCCCCGCGATGCACGGTCATCAAGATCGACACCGACGGCTACGATCTCAAAGTCCTGCAGGGCGGCCGAGCGTTCCTGCATCGCGACCGTCCGGTGATCTTCGGCGAGTTCTCGGCCCATTGCCTCGCGTGGCACAACCAGTCGCTGCATGACGTGCTCGCATTCGCCGCGAGCATCGATTACGCAGTGTGGCGGCGTCTGATGCCGAACTGGAAGTTCACTCCCGCACACGAGAACGACGCGTTCGATCAGGACCTGCTTTTGGTGCCGAACGAACGCGCCGCGGATTACTCGCGCTATCTGGTGTGATTGGTGTCCGCGCCTGCGGCGCTGGTGTCAGGTGTCTGCGCTTTTTCGCCTGCGCCCCGTGTCATCCCGAGCCGGCGGCGCGGAAGAGCATGTCGTCCAGTGCAACACCTCCCGGACACCCGACACCAGCGCCGCAGGCGCAGACACCGCGCGCGCAGCGCGCCGACACTCGCGCGCAGCGCGCCCTACTTGCACAACAACTGATACACCCCAACCACATCGTCCCGCACGTCATCGAGATCGCTCTTGATCTTCCCGACGATCTGCTGGAACTCGGGGGTCTCGTGCAGCGGCGCGAGCCACGGATGCTTCACCAGCGCATACCAGCTGTGATTGCCGAGCTGCGCGCACTTTTCCAGCCACTTCAGCGCTTCCGCGTTGTCGCCGAGCTTCGCGTACACCATCGACACACGCAGCGCCGCCCAGTGATTGCGTTCCGCATCCGCCTCGAACGTCTTGACGCGCGCGAGCGCCTCATTGCGATCGCCTCGTGCCGCAGCCGCGAGCGCCTTCAGACTCTTGCCCAGATAGTGCCGCGGCACGAGCTTCAATGCCGCATCCGCTTCCTTGTCCGCCTCGGCCGCATTGCCCTGAAGGAGGAACGCCATGCCGCGAATGTCATGCCCCGCAATCGCCGTGTCCCGCGATGACAGCGCATATTGCGCCGCCGCCATCGCACCCTCCGGATCGACCGCGTTGATGTTCCAGTAGCCGCGGCTCAGCGCCTCGTTCGACATCGGATCGACCTTCACCAGCAGATCGCCGATGCATTGCGCCTTCTGCAGATCGCCCGTCGAGACAAAGTACGTCACGACCGAATGCAACGCCTGCGTGTCGGCCGATTCGAGCCGCAGGGCCGCGAGCACCTCGCGCACCGACTCGCGAAAACGATTCGGATCGCGCACGAACACGCGCCCCAGCGCGAGATGCGCCTGCGGCAGATTCGGATCGAGCCGCACCGCCTGTCGCGCATACCACTCCTGCTTTGCCAGATCCTCCGGCGACGCGAGACTGCGCGACTGCCCTAATGACAGCGTCGCTGCGAGGTCTGCATACGCGCCCGCGAACGACGGATCGAGCGCGATCGCGCGCTTCAAAGCCGCGATCTGCTCGGCGAAATGCTTCGGCTCAAAGCTCCCATTGAGAGCGCGCGCACGCAGATACTCCTCGTATGCCTTCGGATTCGACGAGCGCGCCTGCGAACGCGGCACCGACGACGACGCCTGCTGAATCCCGATCCGCTCATTGAGGCCTGCGACCGTGCGCGAGGAGACGTCGTCGATCAGCTTGAGAAGATCGTCGCGCCGGCCATTCACCGAATCCGACCAGACTGAAAAGCCCGTGCGCGCGTCCGTGAGCTGCACCGTCACCCGAACGAGATCGCCCGCGGCGAGGAACTGTCCTTCGAGAATGCCGTCGACTTTGAGCTTCTCGCTCGCCGCCTTCGCATCCGGCTTGCTGCCTTCGAACTCGAGCACCGCGGACGTCGGCCGCACCTGCACGGACGGCAGTCGCTGCAACTCCGTCACGAGCGCATCGGCGATGCCGACCGAGAGAAACTCGTCGCGCGTACTGTTGGCAATGTTGCGCAGCGGAAGCACGGCCATCGACCGAATGGGGGAGGGCTGCGCGGTGGTCGTCGTGTCTGCGTTCGAGAGGTCCGCTCGTTCCGCAAAAAACACGGCGAGCGCGACGACCAGCGCGGCCGCGACCGTGATCGCCACCCGGATCCACTTCGGCCTCCGGATCGTGCGGCCGAGGGTGGTGCGGGAGGTCGTTTGCGTCATGCGCACCGTGGGGGTGTCGATCTCCTCGAGATCGCCCAGCAGCTCCTGCGCGTTCTGATAACGGTCGCCCGGATTCTTCTGCAGCAGCTTCGAAATGATCTTCGCGGCCGCGGGAGGGAAGGATGGATCGACGGGAACGAACGGTTCCGGCTCGCCGTCCCTGATCTTTTCCAGCACTAAAAGCGGCGCGTCGGCATTGAACGGCAGGTGCCCCGCCGCCATGTGATACAGCACGAC
This sequence comes from Acidobacteriota bacterium, assembly GCA_030857085.1. Taxonomy (GTDB): domain Bacteria; phylum Acidobacteriota; class Thermoanaerobaculia; order Gp7-AA8; family Gp7-AA8; genus QHVT01. The sequence goes on from JALYOB010000053.1 coordinate 6,667, forward strand.
GCCGACCGAAAACAGATCGCTGCGAATGTCCGCGTTCTGGCCGCGCGCCTGTTCGGGAGAGATGAAGTGGAGCGTCCCGAAAAAGTGTCCGGTCGACGACTCGTACGTCCGTTCGAGCCCCGGATCGGTCAATGCGCGCGGGATGGACTTGGCCAGGCCGAAGTCGAGAATCTTCGCCACGCCGTTCGGCTCGACGATGATGTTCGCGCTCTTGATGTCGCGATGGAGGATGCCCTTCTCGTGCGCCGCCGCGACGCCGGCCGCGATCTGCCGCGCGACCGCCAGAAACTCGCCCGACTCCAGTGCGCGGCGCCGGATGCGCTGCGAGAGCGTCTCTCCCTCGCAATACTCCATGACGATGAACGGAGCGCCGTCCGGCGTCTCGTCGACCTCATAGATCGTGGCGACGTTCGGATGCCGCACTGCCGCGGCTGACTTCGCCTCGCGCAGAAAACGCGCCCGCCGATCGTCGTACGCGAGGTCGGAGGCATTCAACACCTTCAGCGCGACCAATCGGCCAAGCCGTTGATCTCGTGCGAGATACACCGTCCCCATCCCCCCTTTGCCGAGGATGCGGATGATCTCGAAGCCGTCGAAGCTGGGATACGTATCGGCCATCAGGACGCTGGCCGGCATTCTACACGGCGCGCACGCCCCGCCGCCCACCAGCGCGGCGAGCTCAGGCAAGGCTGGCCAGAAAATTGACCCGTGCGATTCGAAAGGGGGTTATATTCTCACCCAACCCCATGACAAACCCGGACGCGGTTCCCGAGATCGAGCTTCCGCCGCGGTATCAGGTACGGTCGACCCTCAAGCACACGGCCGATACCTGCGTCTTCCGCGTGTTCGATGCACCCGACCGTCGCGACGAGGCGATCAAAATCCTCTGCCGCGAAGTCACAGACACGCAACAGCTCCTTCGATTCCGGACGGAGTTCTCGACCCTCGCCTCGCTTGAGCACGCGAGCGTGATCAAGGTCTTCGATTACGGCGTCCTGCAGGACCGCTTTCCGTACTTCACGATGGAGTTCTTTGCGGGAAAGCGCATTACTGAGTTTTTTGACGGACAGAATTGGGACACGCTGTACGACGTCATTCTGCAGATCGCCTCCGGTCTCCATCACATCCACCACCTCGGCATCGTGCACCTCGATCTGAAGCCGTCGAACATCCTGGTCGACGAACATGGCAAGGCGAAGATCATGGATTTCGGCCTGGCCATCGAGAGCCGTCAGGTGCTCGATCGGAAAATCCGCGGAACGCTGCAGTACATGGCACCCGAGGTTCTGAAGCAGGACCGGATCGATTCGCGGGCGGATTTGTATGCGCTCGGAATGACGCTCTATGAAACGGTCACCGGCGCGCTGCCGGGTTATGGCCGCCCTGCCATTGACGTGATTCGCATGCATCTCGATGAAGAGGTGCGTCCGCCTTCGTCGATCAATCCGCGGGTCCCGCCGGCGCTCGAGCAGATCATCATGACGCTGCTCGAAAAGGATCCTCGCCATCGCTATCCTTCGGCCGCCGCATTACTGCAGGCGGTCGCCGATGCAGCAGGAAAAAAGGCGCCCGCAGGCGAATTGCTCGTAGGCCGCGGAGAATTGTTCGCGGCCCCGCTCATCGGACGGCGGAACGAAGTCGAACAATTGATGTCGCTCATTCACGAGGCGCGCGAAGGCCGCGGCAACGGCGTGATCCTCGCGGGCGCTGAAGGAATGGGGAAGAGCCGCATTGTGCGCGACGTGACGTTGCGCGCGCAGCTCGATGGAGCCCGCGTCTTCTGTGGACGTTGTCCTGTCAATCGCAAGACCATTTACGCGCCGTTCTTCGAGGTCTTCCAGCAGATGGTCTCGGCCGTCAATCCGGAGGCCGACGTCGCGGATGAAATTCGCCGCATATTGCGCCCTGTAGTCGGTTCCACCGGACCGGAAACGAGCGCGCCGCAGCACGGACAGAAGTTTCGCCTCTTCAATCGCATCGTGCAGTCGATGCAGGACCTTTATGGATTCCTCAGTGTCGACGGCGAGAACGGCGGATCGCCGCTCATCCTGGTCATTGAAGATCTGCAGTGGGCCGATCCGTCGACGGCGGAATTGTTCTCGTTCCTCGTCGGCGAGGCCAAACAGAATCGCCTGCTCGTCATCGGCACGCTGACGCTCGACTCGCATGTCGAAGCGGCCATTGACGCCGGGTCGCCGAGCCTCGCGTCGTGGGAGCAGCGCGCACGCGATGCGAATTTCCCGATCATTCGCGTCGACACCCTCACCGAGCCGCTCGTCCGCGAGCACCTTCAATCCCTCCTCGGCGAAACGAACGTCAATGACGAACTGGTTCGCTGGATGTTGTGGGAGTCAGCGGGCTCGCCGCTCAATATCCGCCGCATTACGGATTATCTCGTCGCGCACGAATATCTGCAGTGGGGCGCAAGCGGCTGGGTCGCCGACATGGACCGCATTCGCACGCTGCGCATTCCGGGCGGATTTGCGTCGCTGCTGATGGAGAAAGTCGAGGCGCTCGCCTCCGAGTCGCGCTCATTGCTGGAGATTGCCGCGGTGTTCGGCGAAATGATGGACGTCGACTTCCTGACGCGCGTCTCGCAGTTCGAGCCGCAGGCAACGTTCGCCGGCGTGCGCGAGCTCGTTCGTTTATCGCTGCTCGACGAGTCGAACGACGGAAAAACGATCACGTTTCCGCAGATTCATCTGCGCGATGCCGTCTATAACGCCACGCCCGATCGGACGCGGTGTGAAACGCATCTGCGCATTGCGGAGACGTTGGAGCCGGCGGCCAATGACGGCTCGACGCAGCTCATTGGACAGGTTGCCTATCACTATTCGCGCGCCAACGACATCGAGCGCGGGACGCGCTATTCAATCGACGCGGGCGATCTCGCCATGCGCACGCTCGCGCATGAGGAAGCAACGGAGTTCTATCGCATCGCGCTCGAACTGATGGACCTCGGCGGCGTGGAAGAAGCGCGCAAAGCGGAAGTGCGCGAGAAACTGGCCGACGCCTATTACCGCCGCGACGATTACCGCAGTGCGATCCACGCGTACCAGTTTCTGTTGAAGAGCATCCAGAGCCGTCATCCGGGCGAAGAGGCGAATCTCGACGTTGCCCGGCTGATGAAGAAAATCGGCAAAGTGCTCTCGCGCCGCGGCGATCAGGACGCGGCGATGACGTATTACCAGTCCGCGCTGGCCATTTACGAGCGGCACGGACAGACCGCGGATGTTGCGGAGCTGCTCAACCGCATTGCATGGCTCTACCGGCAGCGCGACGATCTGACGACCGCGCGTGAAACTGCGGAACGGGCGCGCGCGATGATGGAAAAGATGGAGCCGACAGTCGTGTACGGCTACGTCAAGAACATGCTCGGCGTCATCGAGTTCGCGGGCGGCAATTGGCAGCGGTCGCGCGAATTACTCGAAGAGGCGGTGGCGATCGGCGAGCGTCTCGGCTCCGAGCAGCTCTGCAAAGTCGCCTCGATGAACCTCGGCAATACGGTCTGGAAACTCGGCGAGTGGGACACCGCTCTCCAGTATTTCCGCAAGAATCTCGAACGTTCCGAAGCCGAAGGCGATCTGTGGGACCTCGTGACCGCCTACAACAACGTGGGCGTAGTCGAGTATGGACGCGGTAATTTCCACGCAGCCGCGGAATTGTTCGAAAAGAGCGTGCGCATCGACGAGAAAATCGGCGCCGTCGAGCACGAGGCGCTGGCGCGCGAAAATCTCGCCGACGCATTGGAAATGCTCGGCCGTTGGGACGAGGCGCTCGAACAATATCGGCGTTGTCTGTCGATGGACGGCTTCGATGAAACGCGCGCGTCGCGTCTGTCGGTTTATGTGCCGCTCGCGCGTTTGACCAAGAAGCGCGGCGACATCGCCAGGGCTCTCGAATATGCGCATAAAGCGCTGGCTGCGGGCGAACGCGCGCGCGACGAAGATCTGATCGGCGAGGCGGCGTATGTCCTCGCCTCCATTGAAGATGAACGGGGGAATGCCGAAGAGGCCGATAAATACCTCGCCCGCGCGATGCAGATTTTCGAGTCCAATCGCACATTGCACGGACTGGCGCGTGCACATACCGCGGCCGCGTGTCAGGTGCTGCAGAAAAACGACGTCGAAGGGGCGATGCGGCACGCGCAACTCGGCGAACAGTACGCACGGCAATTGGGCGATCGCTTCTCGCTCGCGAAAAACGACTGGGCGTGGGCAAAGATCTACGGCCACCAGGGCGATCGCGACGCCGCGGCGTCGAAATTCGAGTCGGTTCGCGCTTCCTTTGAAGAAATCGACACGCCGTACGAAATGGGCCGCCTGCTCTTCGATGTCGGCTTGTTGCGCGAAGAGCCGGAAGAAGCGACACAGACCATCCGCAGTGCAATTCGCATCTTCGAGCGGCTCGATGCAACGCACGACCTCGAACGCGCGCGCGGCGCATTGTTCCGCATCCGTCCGCAGGGGAAAGCGCCCGACCAGGGCGTGGTCGGCCTCTATGAAGTCGTCAAGATCATCAATTCGACGCTGAACCTCGAAGAAGTGCTCAGCCGCGTGCTGGACGTCTGTATCCGCCGGCTGCGCGCCGAACGCGGGATGATCATCCTGCTCGACCCGCTCACCGGCGCACTACGCACGCGGGTTGTGCGCAATATCAAAGAAGGTGCGGAAGGGGAGTCGAAGCGCTCGCCGCAATCGATCGTCAAGGAAGTGATTCAGAGCGGGCAGTCGGTCATGTCGGCCGACGCGCTCGCCGACCATCGCTTCGGAGGCGCCGAATCGGTCATCGCAGAGAACATCCTCTCCATTCTCTGTGCACCGGTCATCATCAAAGACCGTATTGCGGGCGCGATTTACATCGACCATCGCCAGGCGCGCCATCTCTTCTCGCAGAAAGACCTCAGCTTCATTGAGGCCTTCGCCGATCAGGCCGCGATCGCGATTGAAAATGCGCGCCTCTATGAAGAGCTCGAAGAAGCGCGCACCCGGCTTTCGCTGGAAAACGAAACATTGCGCCGCGAGGTGCTGGTCGAGAAACACCTCGATTCGATCGTTGGTCAATCCGACGCCGTCGGTCGCACGCAGTTCGCGGTACGGAAAGCGTCGGCGGGGCATTCCACAGTGCTCGTTCGCGGCGAATCGGGAACCGGCAAAGGCCTCGTCGCCCGCATCATCCATAACATCGGACCGCGCCGGAACGGCCCGTTCATCAAATTCAATTGCGCCGCACTGCCGGAGACATTGGCCGAATCCGAATTGTTCGGCCATGAAAAAGGGGCATTCACCGGCGCCGACCGCCGCAAGCTGGGCCGGTTCGAGCTGGCGAACAACGGCACCATCTTCCTCGACGAAATCGGGAAGATGTCATTGGCGATGCAGGCGAAATTGCTGCGCGTCGTCGAAGACAAGGAATTCGAGCGCGTCGGCGGTACACAGACGATCAAGACCGACGTCAAGATCGTCGCCGCGACGAACCTCGAACTCGAAAAGGCCATTGAAGACGGGACGTTCCGCGAAGATCTCTTCTATCGCCTGAACATCATCCCCATCATGCTGCCGCCTCTGCGTCACCGCAAAGACGACATCCCGCTCCTGGCCGAACATTTCATCCGCAAGATCTGTAAAGACCTCGGCATCGACAACAAACGCCTCGAGCCCGGCGTGCTCGACCTCTTCATGCGCTACGACTGGCCGGGCAACGTGCGCGAGCTCGAAGCCACACTGCACCGCGCCATCGTCATGTCCAATGGCGACCTGGTCACAAAAAACGAGTTCTACAGCCTTTACTCGCAGCAGCAGCCCGCACTCGTCGTCGCCGACACCGGCCACTCCTCCATGCCTAGCTCCATTGTGGGCCCGCTCGCCGGAAAGATGGAGATCACCAGCGACGTCTACGACGAAGTGATGTCCGCGGTCGACAAACAACTGATCCTCCGCGCCCTCGAAAGCTGCGGCGGCCGCATCCGCGAAGCCGCCCGCCGCCTAGGCCTCGCCCGCAATACGCTGAAATCGAAGATTCAAAAGTACAACATTGCGGTCAGGGAGTAGGGGTTCTCCATATACAGATCGGTGTGTCGCAGGCTTGACGGACCTCCGCTTGTGATGCGATGCTGCACGCCGTCGGGCCGTAAATAAACCAATCAACCGTTCGTGCGC
>JALYOB010000372.1 GCA_030857085.1 Acidobacteriota bacterium
GTCACCGACTGCTGCGCGTTCGACGAACCCTGCGGGAAGTACTTCAGCGTGACGTTCACCGCATTCGCCGCGGCGTTGAAGATGCGCATGTCGGTGTGGAAGTTCGACGCGGCGCCGTTGTCGAGCTCCGCGACGCCCGGCACGACATACGTCGATGCATTCGCGCGTGCGGCCTGCTCGGGGAAGACGAGCAGCGGGTCGGAGGTCTTGTTGTCGAGCACCGACGCGTACGCGGTGGCCTTGCCGGTCGACGAAACGACCTGCACTTCGACGCGGCCGTCGGTCACGTTCACGCCGGGGAAGAACGCGCCGAGGCTCGTCTGGCGGTGTTCATACGCGGCGAGGCCCATCGACTTCTGCGCGAGGATGTTGTTCGCACCGTCGCGCAGCGTCACGAGCATTTCGACCGGAGCGCCCGAACCTTCGACGAAGCCGAGGTTCGTGCGATAGGCAGTGCTCTGCGCGATCTGCTGGAGGCTGATCGTGCCGAGGGCATCCTTCGACAGGTCGCTCACGAACTTGTCGGCCGTGAGCGCGGGGATGAACTGGCCGAGCGTTCCCTTGTCGCTGATCGCATAGAGACGGCTCGACGCGAACGTCGCCAGCGCGTTCGGCGTGGTGCCGCTCGCAGTCGACTGCGGACGAACTTCGAGCGTGCCGGTGCCGGTCTCGCCGAGGATGCCCGAGCCGAACCAGACCTGCACGAGGTCATCGAGTGCGAACGTGCTGTTCGCCGGAACGGTGATGGTGGTGCGCTTTCCTTCCTGCGTCCCATCGCGCCCCGACGGCGTGAAGTTGAGCAGGTACGTGATCGCCTCGGCGGTCGCGTTTGCGATGCGCACATCCGACTGGAAACGCGTGCCGACGCCGTCCGCATGCGCGACTGCGGGGATGATCAGCGTTCCTTCACTCATGGCGTCGCGAGCGACCGGCGAGACCGGCGTCACTTTGCTGATCGAGACCGGGATCGCGATGCTGGTCGTGCCGAGGGAGGTGTACTGCGAGGTCGGACCTTCGCTGCGGATAACGCGCATCGTCGCGCCGCTCGAGCCGACCGGCAGGCCGCTCGTGTCGATGCGCAGATTGATGGTCACACCTTCCGGCGGCAGCGTGCCGCTCGACGGCGTCGCGGTGACCCACGGCTGATCGAAGGTGATGGTGAACGTGTCATTCGCGGCGGCGCTGTAGCCGGCGGTGTTGGTCTTCGGGAAGCCGCCGATGAGCACAGGCTGATTGACGTCGCCGCCGAGGTTCGCGTCGACGCTGAAGCTCGGGAGGAAGCCGCCGTTCGGACCGATGACGGGGGTGGTGAGCGCCTGAATCACGACCGAGCCGGGCGTCGAGTACGCGCTCGCCTCGCCGCTGCAGTTGGAGATCGCACGGACGCGGTAGAAGTAGCGCGTGTCGGTAGTGACGGCCGGTTTGTCGATGATGGCGTCCGTCTTCTCCGAAACGAGCGGCAGCGTGCGCGCGGTCTCGAAGTTCGGGCTGGTCGATTCCTGCACTTCGAATCTCCAGCCGGTCGCGTTGCCGGACGGCGAGGTCCAGCGGATGTCGAGCTTCGTCGAGCTCGGACCGACGAGCGGCGGCAGGGCGATGACCGGTGCCACGGCGGGCGCGCAGCTGACGTTGACGGTGATGGTCTGACTGGGGACCGAGCCGCACGCGTTCGTCACGCGCACCCAGTATTTGACGGTGCCCGATTTCGTGAACGCCGGAAGGACGAGGCTGGCGCTGGTGGCGCCGGCGATCGGCTTCGTGTTCACCGGCGCGTCGCCCTCGTACCACTGATACGTGAACGGCGCGGTGCCTGCGGCGGTGACGGTGAGCGTAGCCCCGTCGCCGAGCTTGACCGGAACGGTGCCCGGCTGCGAGGCGATGGTCGGAGCGGCGCAGACGGCGGAGACGGTGACGGTCGCCAGCGCGCTGTTGACCGAGTTGCAGTTGTTGGTCACACGCGCCCAGTATGAGGTGGTCGTGGTGAGCGCGGGGGTGGTGTACGTCGTGCCGGTGCCGACCGGGTTCGCATCATCGCCGACGGTGTTGGCGCGATACCAGGTGACGCTGACGTTGGCCGGCGTCACGCCGATGGTCAGCGTGGCGGTGGAGTTCGGAGCGATGCTCTGGCTGAGCGGCTGGCTCGTAATCGACGGCGCCGTGCAGGCCTCCGTCGTGAGGGTGATCGTGGGGCTGTTCACTCCGTTGGTCGAGCAGGCGTTGCTGACGCGCACCCAGAAGCTGGTGGTCGAGGTGATCGCCGGAGTCGTGTACTTGTCGCTGTTGCCGCCGACCGGCGTGCTCGTGTCGCCGCTCGTGCCGCGGTACCACTGATAGGTGAACGGCGCCGTGCCGGTGGCGGTGACCGAGAGCTGGCGCGTGCCGCCGCTGGCGATCGTGCCGCCGCCGGTGGTGCCGGTGATCGTCGGAGGCGTGCAGGTCGCCGGCGAGACGGTGATGGTGTTGCTGTTGACGCTGACCAGCTGGCCGCACTGGCTGGTGACTTTGACCCAGAAGTTCTGCGTCGAGGTGATCGGCGGCGTGGTGTAGCTCGCGCTGTTCGTGCCGACCGGATTCGACGTGTCGCCACTCGTGCCGTTGTACCACTGGTAGGTGAAGGGGCTGGTGCCGGTGACGGTGACCGAAAGCGTCTTCGTGCTGCCGGAGTTCACGGTGCCGCCGCCGGTCGTGCCGCTGATCGCGGGCGGATCGCAGCTCGGCGTCGTGGCGCCGTTGCCGTAGACCGACGAGACCGCGGCGCGATCGTAGGTCTTGAGCGAGGCGGTGGCGTTCGCGGGGAGGTTGCCGTTCATCACGGCGGTCGTGTTGCTGACGTCCTTGAGGCCGATCGAGTGGCCGAGCTCGTGCGCGATGATCGCCTCGAAGAAGCTCTGCGAGAACGTACCCGGACGAATCAGGACGTCCGACGACTCGATGTCATTGAAGAGCGTGTTGTCGAAGGTGTGCTGGAACGGCGCGTCGTTGAAGTAGATGATTGCGCAACCGATCGAGCCGTCGCAGAAGCCGCCCGTCGGATTCGCAGTCGAGTTGAAGACGATGTCGTTTCTCTGGTCGTCGTCGACGCCCGTCTGGCTGTTGAAGCCGCCGACATCGAGGGTGATCCAGGCGTTCGGCTCGTTGGTCCACGCCGCCATCGCGTTCTGCACGCCGAGGGCGGTGTCGACCGTGCCCTGCTGCGGCGAGCCGACGGTGTAGTCGATCGTGCAGGCGCTGTTGCACTTCCAGCGCAGCGGCTTGCCGTTGCCGAAGAGGACGTACGAGGAGGCGCTTGCATTCGTCGCCGGAACGCCGATGCTCGCGGCGCTGACTGCCGCGGCGTGCAGCGCATCGGCGTCGTTGCGGCGGATGCCTTCGACGAACACGCGCGCGTCGCGCACTTCGTCGGAACCGGAGCCTTCGATGTCGCTCATGTCGCGCACGAGCAGCTCGCGGCCATCGCTCGCCCGTTCGAAGCGGAACGCGCCATGGGCCATGCCGGCCGTAAAGTACGTGCCGTCTGCACGCTGGCGGAGGAAGGCGACCACGCGCGTGCCGGGCGTGTAGCTCGGTGCACCTGCGACCGCAACGCCGCGGCCGTTGGCTGCGCCGCCGACTTCGGACACGATGATCGTCTCGTGGGCGGCGAGATCGCCTTTGAGCACCTGTTCGACGCGGAAGCGATGATCGGTGTAGATCATCCGCGCGGCATCGGTGCGGGGCGTGGAGCCGGTGACCGTGGCCACGACCACGACCTCCGCGCGCGCGAGAAGCGCGGCATCGGTGACAGGCTGCTCGAACGTGGCGGCAGAAAGGCTGACCGCCGCGAGCAGAAACACAACGAGTAGAGCTACAGCGTGACGCATGAATCCTCCGGACCGAGTTGGAGTAGTTATTGTACGATACAAATGACGTGCAAAGCGCTTTGCGATACCATGCACTCCATGCCCGAGCCGGCACCGATGCACGAACACGCTCTCAGTAACCTCCGGTACATCCGGGAGGCGATGGAGCGCGCGAGCGCCTTTACTTCGATTCCGGGCTGGGGCGGGGTAGCGATCGGACTCACGGCCCTTGCCACGGCCGTGTTTGCGCACCTTACCCCCGACCGCCGCGCGTGGTTGTTGACGTGGCTCACAGAAGCTGCGATTGCCACCGGAGTCGCCGCGGTGACGATGACGCGCAAGGCGAGCCGCGCGGGCGTCTCGTTTCGCGGTGCCGCGGCGCGCCGTTTTTTCGTCAGCTACTTCGCCCCGATCGTCGCGGGCGGTTTTCTCACGCTGTTTCTGGCGCTGAACGCGTTCTACACGGCGCTGCCGGCGACCTGGCTGCTGCTCTACGGCGCCTCGTTCATCAGCAGCGGCGCCTATTCGATCCCGGTCGTCCCTGTCATGGGCGTCTGTTTCATGCTCCTGGGCATCGCCGCCTGTCTCGTGCCGTTCGTGATCGCGAACGCGCTGCTGGGCGTCGGTTTCGGGGCATTGCACATCGTGTTCGGAGTGGTGATCGCAAGGAGGTACGGTGGCTAAAGCAGCACGTAAAGTCGCAGAGGCCGACATCGCCGTGACGCGCAAAGAGCCGGTGGAATCGTCGTTTCCTGATTTCGACCGGCTGATTCACGAGAAGACGCGCCTCGCCATCGTGAGCGCGCTGGCCGTGAATCCGAGCCTCACGTTCAACGAGCTGAAGGCGATCCTCAAGACCACCGACGGCAACGTGAGCGTGCACGCGCGCAAGCTGGAGGAGGCGGGCTACCTCCACTGCAAGAAGTCGTTCGAAGGCCGCATGCCGAAGACCGAATACTCGCTGACCTCCGCAGGCAAGAAGGCGCTCGAAAAGTACCTCGGCCACATGGAAGCGCTGATTCAGGCGGTGAAGCGGTAGTGTGGAGTGCGGCGACGCCAGTCGCCGCTTTGACTGCTGTCCGTAGCGGCCCCTCATCCGCCCTTCGGGCACCTTCTCCCCGCCGACGCGGGGAGAAGGGCTACCTGCCACGCGCCTCCCTCTCCGTTGCCC
>JALYOB010000799.1 GCA_030857085.1 Acidobacteriota bacterium
GGAGTGGTCACGCGCATCGACGACGCGCTCGAGCTCGACGTCACATTTGAAGCGGAGCCGCCGCCGAAATTGCCGCTCACGCTCGTGCTCGCGCTGCCGCGGCCGAAAGTGCTCAATCGCGTCCTCGCCGGTGCGACGTCGCTTGGTGTCGCGCGCATCATCCTCATCAATGCATGGCGGGTCGAGAAGAGTTACTGGAAATCGCCGCGCCTCGCCGACGAGAACCTGATGCTGCAGCGTGTGCTCGGACTCGAACAGGCGCGCGACACGATCCTTCCCGCGATCGAGTTGAAGCGTCTCTTCCGGCCGTTCGTCGAAGACGAACTTCCTGCGATTGCGAAAAACACTCTCGCGCTTGTTGCGCATCCGCACACGAATGCGATCTGTCCGCGCAACGTGCAGCGGCCGGTCACGCTCGCCATCGGACCGGAGGGTGGATTCATCGAGCAGGAGATTGCATCGTTGCAGCGCGCGGGATTCGACGCGGTCTCGCTGGGCGATCGCATTCTGCGCGTCGAGACCGCGGTCGCGGCGCTGATCGCGCGTCTGTTCTGATACGATCGCGCGGCTCACGATGCAACGCCCCCAGGTCCTCTTTCTCGTCAAATTCTTCGCGGTTCTCGTCGGCGCGTATCTGCTGATCGCGTGGAATCCGGTGAACGATCGCGTGATCGTGCCGTTCACCGAACGCGTCGCCGCAACGTCGGGCGTGCTGCTCAACGCGTTCGGCGAGAAGGTGGCCGTGCAGGGGACGACCGTGACCTCGCCGCGCTTCGGCGTGAACATCAACAATGGCTGCAATGGCGTCGAGGCGATGCTGATCCTGCTCGCGGCGATCGTCGCATTCCCCGCCACGCTTCGCGCCCGCATCACCGGCCTCCTCCTCGGCGCGCTGATCGTGCAGGTGCTCAACGCCGTTCGCATCGTGACGCTGTACTGGCTCGGCGCGTATCACCGCCGCCTCTTCGACGTCTTTCACACCGCCGTCTGGCAGATTGCCGTGATTCTCGCGGCCATCGGCTTCTTCCTCGCCTGGAGTGCTCGCGTTGGGCCCAATCGGCTGGCGAGTCGCGGTTAGGGCGCTGGCCGGCTTCATCGCCGGCGTCGCGTTGTGGCTGTTGCTGTCGCCGCTCTACGACCGCGCGATCGCGGCGGGAGCGCAGGCGATCATGCGCACGTTCGAGAAGCCGAAGGTGACGCGGCTGCACGTGGAATCGGATCGCTTCACGACCGTCGATCGCAGCGACTTCGATCCACGTTCGAAGCGCCCCGCGATCTCGATCGCCGATCTCACCTTCAACGTCGTGCTGCTGATTGCGCTCTTCGCCGCATCGCCGCGGCCGTTCTCCGATCGCAACATCGGCGGGATGCTGGTCGCATTCGCCGCGCTCGCGCTGACGCACATCCTCGCCGCGGTGACGGAAGTGATGTCGATTTACGTGGCGAAGCTGGGGATGTGGAGCACGGTGCATTACTCCTCATTCGAGCGCAATTTCTGGGGCGTGAGCTCGACCTTCTATCGCGTCGTGCTGATGTACGCGATCGCGTTCGCGCTCTGGTGGATGCTGCACGATCGCGCCACCGCATCGTCGGTGAAAAAGAAGAAGGGGCGCGCGAAGCGATGAAGTTGCGGCGCGCCGACGCGGGCGATGTGCAGTGGATCAACGCCGCGTACGAGGCGATTCGCTTTCAGCAGTCGGATCTCGCACGCGAACTGCTGATCGTCGCGGAAGTGGATGACCAGCGCGCGGGCATCGGACGGCTCGTTCCCGCGGGTCAAGATGCGTGCGAGCTGGGCGGCATGCTCGTGTTCGATGCGTTCCGCGGACGCGGCGTCGCGCGCGCGATCATCGAAGAGCTGTTGCGCCACGCGAATGGAAAGACGGTCTATTGCATCCCGTTCGCGGACCTGGTGCCGATCTACGAGAAAGCAGGGTTTCGCATCGTCGATGAAGACGCGTCGCTGCCGGAGTACGTGCGGAAGAAGCTCGACTGGTGCCGCCGCGAGATCGATCGCGACGTCGTGCTGATGCGCCTCACCATCTGAAGTAGGCGGGATGTCCTTCCTTCACCGCGACGAAGGTGCCGCGGCAGGTCGCGGTCACTTTTCCTT
>JALYOB010000800.1 GCA_030857085.1 Acidobacteriota bacterium
GGCCCTGGCAACTCACCACTCGCCGCTCGCCACTTTTGTTTCCTTCCTTGACTCTTCCAGCTTGCGGTTTAGAATGGCCGCGGTCGTAACCTAACGAGCAAAAAATGGCGAACTACTCGGTGCTGCTGGTAGCCGCAATCATTGTGATCTCGGTGCCGGTCTTGACCCTGTTCATCATCACGCCGCTCATCCGGGCGTCGCGCGCGACGAAAGTCAAGCTCGAACCCTACGAGTGCGGTGTGGCTCCGACCTCTCTGGCCTTTGACCACCGCTTTTCCGTCCGGTACTTCCTGATCGCGGTGCTCTTCATCGTCTTCGACGTCGAGACGGTGTTCCTCTTCCCCTGGGCGATCCGGTTCAAACAGCTCGGCCTTTTCGGAGCTGTCGAGATGGCAATCTTCCTTGCGATTCTCCTGATCGGGTACTTCTACGCCTGGAAGAGGAAGGTCCTGACATGGGTCTGATCGAGAATCGCTTCGAGTCGAACGTTCTCACTACGACCGTCGACAAGTTCTTCAACTGGGCGCGCAAGTCCTCTCTCTGGCCGATGCAGTTCGGCCTCGCGTGCTGCGCGATCGAGATGATGGCGGTGCTCGACCCCCGTCATGACATGGCCCGCTTCGGCGCGGAAGTCTTCCGCGCGACCCCGCGTCAGGCCGACCTCATGATCGTCTCCGGCACGGTCACCGAGAAAATGGCGCCGATCGTCCGCCGCCTCTGGGACCAGATGCCCGATCCGAAATGGGTCATGGCCATGGGTTCGTGCGCGACGTGCGGCGGCCCGTATGACACCTACGCCGTCACGCAGGGTGTCGATCGTCTGATCCCGGTCGACGTCTATATCCCCGGATGTCCGCCCCGTCCCGAGGCGCTGATCTGGGGACTCATGGAACTGCAGAAGAAGATCGAGCGCATGCACGTCATGCGCAAAGGTGGCGAGGCGTACGACTTCGCGCGCGAGGCCGTCCGCGACTCGCTCCGCCCTGCGCATGAAGGTCCGGCATTGCGCGCCGAGCAGGCGGCGCAACTGCGTCCCGCACCGGTTTCCGGCATCAAACGCGCGCCGGCGCCTCCTGCGGCGCCGAAGCCGAAAGCCGCTCCCGCGCCTGTGGCGGACGCGCCGGAGACCGGCGAAGTGACGACGGCGGAGATCGAACAGGCCGCATCGCCGGAAGTTGTGCCGGGCGACGCCACCGACGGCGCCTCGCCGGCAGTGCCGTTCCATCGCGACGACCTCACGCTTCCGGAGCGAATGGACCTCGCCAATCAGATTGGCGGCAAGTGGGAAACCCGTATGTTCGCCGCGATGGCGCAGACCGATTGCGGCGCGTGCGGCTGGGATTGCGAGGGTTACGCAAACGCGCTCGCCGAAGGGGAAACCGACGACATTTCATTGTGCGTCCCGGGCGAATCCGAGACGCTCGACATGCTGAAATTGCTGATGGAGGAAGCAGGAAAGAGCTACTCGGGCGTGTAATCGTTGTCCGTTGGCGGTTGTCGGTCGGTCAATTACGGCCGGCAACCGTGAGCTGACAACATTTATGTCTGAGCTAACTCCGCCGAGCTCACCTTCACCCGCGACGCCGCCCGCGGCGCCGGCGGCGCGCAGTGTCGACGAGATCAAGCGTGATCCGCTCGTCGCGGCCGCGATCTCGCGCATTGACGACGCGATTACAGGGGCCAGAGAGTTCGTTGGAGAAATCACGCTCTTTGTCGATCGCGATCGCATTGTGGACGTCTGCCGCGCCTTCAAAGACGACGGCTTCGTCTATCTGGTCGATCTCGCCGGCGTCGATTACTCGAAATACCCCGCACATACCGGCCCGCGCTTCAGCGTCGCCTATACCCTTTATTCGTTCCGGAAGAACAACCGCGTACGTCTGCGCGTCTGGACCGATGCCGAGGAGCCGGTTCCTTCTGTGACGTCGGTGTGGAAAACGGCCAACTGGCACGAGCGCGAGACGTACGACATGTTCGGCATCGAATTCTCCGGACATCCGAACCTCGAGCGCATCCTGATGTGGGAAGGCTTCAATGGCTTCCCACTGCGCAAAGACTTTCCGGTCCGCGGCATCGACACCGGCGCGCGCATTTACCCCGAGGTGTTTCCGGA
>JALYOB010000801.1 GCA_030857085.1 Acidobacteriota bacterium
CCCCCCCCCCCCCCCCCCCCCCCCCCCGCCGGAGGCCCCCCGTCATCCCCCTATAATTGCGCCGACATGAAAGCCACCGTCACTGTCGAGCTGAAGCCCTCCGTCCTCGACCCGCAGGGCAAAGCGATCGAGCACTCCCTCAGCTCGCTGGGATTCGCCGGCGTGGAAGATGTGCGCGTCGGGAAGATGTTCTGCATATCGCTTGCGAACACCGGCCAAACGCGTGAAGACATCGAATCGCAGCTCCGTCAGATGTGCGAGCGCCTCCTCGCCAACACCGTCATCGAGAAATTCTCGTACACCCTCGAGGAGTAAGTTCGCGGCCTTCGCGCTGCTCGCATTCGTGAGCTGCGCGCCTGCGACCATTGCGCGGGCGGAGGGCGATGCGCTGACGCCGGTGGTCACGCGCGATCGCAAAGTCGTGCGCCGCTTCCAACTGCCGGGCGATCCTCGCGGCGTTGCCATCGGCGCCGACGGCACCATTTACGTGGGCGTTGCCGAACCGCAGGAAGTGATTGCCGTCGACGCGAACAGCGGCGCGGTGAAAAAGCGCCTCGTGCTCGACTCCGCCGACATCGCCTCGACCAAAGAACTCGTCTCGATGCGCACCAATGCCGAGCGCACGCGCCTCTTCATCGCCAATGGCAGTGACGAAAGCGCGACCATCCTCTCGCTCCCGAATTTAGGGGTGTTGCGCGAGATCACCATGGAAGGCGAAGCCATTCGCGACGTCATCCCCGATCCGAAAGGCCGCTACGTCTACGTCCTCGGCCGCCGCGTGCATGTCTTCGACAAAGACGGCAAGACCGAACTGCGCACGTTGCCGGTCGAAGAGCCGATGGCGATCGCCGCGAGCGCGAACGGAGCGCTGCTGGCGATCCTCGCGCCGGAAGTCTTCGGCAGCACGAAAGCAACGGTGGTCGCATTGATCGACACTACCTCTTTCGCCGAAATCGCACGCGATCCGCTGCAGACCGAAAAGCCGATCGAAGCAGCCATGTTCGCGGCCGGCGATCGCTCGCTGCTCGCATTCGCGCGCGATGCGATGTTCGAGAAACCGATCGCCACGCGTCCGACCCGGGTCATGACCAGCGCAGATGCGAAGGCAACGATGCGCGTCGAGATCGGCGATCTCGTGAACAGCAATCACGTCTGCCTGCCCGAACGCAGCGGACCGCAGATCGCGACGCTGACGGCCACCGACACGCAGGTCGTCTACGCGGAACGCCGATGCAGCGCGGGGGGCACGTTCTCCGGCTCGCAGCGCGGCGTCACGCCCGCCTCGCTCTACGGCGTCGCAGCGTACGCGCTCGCATACGACAAAAAGTCGAACGCGCTCGTCGCGACCGATCGCGCGGGCTTTCTCACGATCTACAACGTGCCGCGTCCCGCGGTGAGCAAGTAAACTCCCGGCCATGAAATTCGGTGTCGTCGTCCTCCCCGGTTCCAACTGCGATCACGATGCGCTGCACGTGTCGAAAGAGGTCCTCGGCGCGGACGCGGAAGTGCTGTGGCACAAGGACACCGATCTCAAAGGCGCCGACGTCGTGATCATCCCCGGCGGCTTCGCATACGGCGACTATCTGCGCGCCGGTGCGCTCGCCAAATTCGCACCGATCATGGCGCCGATCCGCCGCCACGCGGAAGCAGGCGGCCTCGTTCTCGGCATCTGCAACGGCTTTCAGGTGCTGACGGAAGTCGGCCTCCTCCCCGGCGCGCTGATGCGCAATCAGCACCTCCGTTTCCTCAGCCGCGACGTGCATCTGCGCACCGAGGAGATCGACACGCCGTTCACCTCCGAGCTGCAGGCGGGCGAAGTGTTTCAGGTGCCGATCGCGCACGGCGAGGGCAACTACTTCGCCGATGACGCGCTGCTCGACGAGCTCGAAACGAATCGCCAGGTGATCTTCCGCTACAGCGATGCGGACGGCCGCCTGACGCCCGACGCGAACCCGAACGGTTCCGCGCGCCACATCGCCGGCATCTGCAATCGCACCCGCAACGTGCTCGGCATGATGCCCCACCCCGAACGCTGCGCCGAGCCGATCCTCGGCAACGCCGCCGGGCTGGAGGTGTTCCGCTCGATCGTGGCTGCTTTCGCGAACGCTTAGGG
>JALYOB010000373.1:0-2845 GCA_030857085.1 Acidobacteriota bacterium
TGCCTCGACTGCGCTCGGCATGACACAACCGACAACCGATAACCGATAACCGACAACCGATAACCGATAACCGACAACCGATAACCGACAACCAACCGCGCTCCCCTACGCCCCCCACCCCAGAATCTGATCGATCGTCCTGTACGAAACCGCGTGGTACATCGGCCTCGCTTTGGCGTAGATGCGGCGGGCGCGGTCGAGGCCTTCGGGCGTCTCGGCGAGTGTCTGGTACAGAGGCTTGAGGAACTTGCGGCGCCCCTGGCGCAGGAGGAAGCGTTCGAGCGCGTCGTAGGCGGGCTCGTATTTGTGCTCGATGGCCTGCATCAGCCACTCGTGCAGGATCTCGGAATTGCCGCTATCGGTGAAGTGGAACTGTTCGTCGAGATCGACGAGCTGTCCGTAGTCGAGGTTCTTCGGCAGGTTGCGCAGGAAGTGAATCCATTCGTGGGTCGACCAGCCGCTGGCCTGCAACTGCTCGGCGTGCGCGCCGCTCTGAAACGCGCGCACCTGCGCCTCGACTTTGATGAAGGCATCCGAGTGCACCTGCGGCACGGTGTCGGGAATCCCGGGCGCATACACCCACTGCTCCACGCCGATCCGATCCTCGGCGCCCTCATGGTTCGAGAGCAATTTACTGCGCAGCTCTTCGAGGAACTCGGCGGTGGTCATCGACTGGAACGCGTGCGCGTCAAAGTAGTCGCGCAGGAACGCATCCCATGCCTCGCGCCCCACCGTTTCTTCGATGAGACGCAGGAGAAAGTAGCCCTTCTCGTATGCGAGCTTCGTCGCCGCCTCGTCAGGATCGCGATCGGTGAGATCGAGGAAGAGATGCGTGTCGCGCGAGGGCAACTCCGCGACAGTCGCTTCGAGATCCTGATATCCGAGGAGGGCGAGCATCTCGGAGTAGTCGCGGCCGAAGACCGATTCCATGATGCGGCGCTCGAAGTAGACGGTGAATCCTTCGTTGAGCCAGAAGTCGTTCCATGTCGCGTTCGTGACGAGATTGCCGGACCACGAATGCGCGAGCTCGTGCGCGACCAGGCTGACCAGCGAGCGATCGCCCGCGAGAATGGTCGGTGTCGCGAACGTGAGCCGCGGGTTTTCCATCCCGCCGAAGGGGAAGCTCGGCGGCAGCACGAGCACGTCGTACTGTCCCCACCGGTACGGCCCGTACAGCGCCTCGGCCGCCTCGATCATTTTCGGCGTGTCGACGAGCTCGTGATGCGACGCCTCGATCATCGGCTTCTCCGCCCACACGCCGCTGTTCTCGCTGAACGAGCGGAACTCGAGATCGCCGACGCTGAGCGCGAGCAGATACGACGGAATCGGCTGCGGCATGCGGAAGCGATAGACGCCATCCGCATTCGGCTCGGTCGCGTTCTCCGCGCTCATGATGGCCATGAGCCCTTTCGGCACGCGGATCGTTGCGTCGTACGTCATGCGCACGCCCGGCGTGTCCTGACACGGCACCCAGCTGCGCGCGAGGATTGCCTGCGACTGCGTGAAGAGAAACGGATGTTTGCCGCCCGCGGTCTGTTCGGGCGAGAGCCACTGCACTGCCGCCGCGTCGGGGGAGGTCGCGTACTCGATCTTCACCGTCTTCGTGTCGGGCTTGATCGCGATCGAGAGCATGCGCCCGAGGAACGGCTTCGGATCGCCGCTGGTGAACATCGCCTCGGTGCCATCGTCGAGCGTGACGCGCTGAATCTCGAGGCCATTCGTGTCGAGCACGAGCTCGCGTCCGCCGTTCTGCGTCTCGACCGTGAGCGTGGCCGAGCCGGTGAGCTGACGCCGGTCAAAGTCGACGTCGAGATCGAGCGCAAGATGCCGCACCACCGCTTCTTCGGGGCGCGCGAAGGAATGGATGTCTCTCATATGGGCGGGCATGATAGCTCGCTGCGCTCGCGGCGTTGGGCGTTCGGCGCTGGGCGTTTGGGGGGCGTCGCCTGGGCGAAGAGCGCAGGTGATCCGCGCCGTCGACATCAGGGCGATCTGCGGCGCAGGCGTAGAGCCCCAAACGCCCAACGCCCAACGCCCGCGCGGCGCAGCCGCGCTACCATCACCCCATGTCCTGCGACCACAAAGGCGGTCCCGAACTCATCGAGATGGCAGAAGAGCATCTGCGCACTTCCGGCATTCCGGAGGAGCGGTGGGCGGGGCTTCGCTTTCGCTGGAGCGAGAATCTCGATGGCGGGATGTGGGCTTCGGTGATCGTGGAGATCGAGCGGCGGGGGGAGAACTGGATCGTGACGCGGCTCGATCGGAGCCGTGAATCTCTCGCGGAAACGGGCTTTTTGCCCTTGTAAGCACTGGCTCACATCTTGAAAAAGATGACCGTGCGCTCCCGCGCTGACACCACCGATGACGACCCCGCCCACACGCCGCCGGGGAGACTCCGACGACGCGTCGGAACCCCACTCGGTTCGCGTTCTGCTCGTCGATGACGACGCCAACTTCCGCGCCTGGATGGCGCTGATCATGCGCCGTCTCGGCTTCACGGTTGAGACGGTGACCGACGGGATGGACGCGCTCGAGAAGTTGCGCAACGCGCCGTTCGATCTGTTGATCGCGGATCTCGAAATGCCGCGCATGGGCGGCATCGAGCTCATTCAGCAGATCCGCGCGACGCCCGACCTCGCGCATCAGTATTCGGTGATGCTCACCTCGCACGACGATCTCGAATCGAAGATCGCCGCGCTGACGATGGGCTACGACGACTATCTGACCAAGAACTGCACCGAGATCGAAGTGGTGGCGAAGGTGATCGCGGCCGAGCGGATGCTCGCGCGGCAACGCGTCCTGTCGGCGGCCGCGCATGAATGGCAGACGCTCGCGACGCGCGACG
>JALYOB010000373.1:2855-5003 GCA_030857085.1 Acidobacteriota bacterium
GCGCGACGAGCTCACGGGCGTGGCGACCCGGCGCATGCTCACCGATGAAGCGGAGCGCTGCATCGACGAGGGACGGCAGATCGGTCTCGTGCTCATCGATCTCGACGACTTCAAGCCGATCAACGACAACTTCGGCCATCTCACCGGCGACCGCATCCTGCGCGACGTCGGCGCGCTCTTTCTCCGCCGCACGCGCGCCAAGGATCTGATCGCGCGCTGGGGCGGCGACGAGTTCGTGCTGCTCGTGCGCGACCTGCCGTACGACGACCTCGCCGGCGCCGCCGACCGGCTGGTGGAGGAAGTGGAGGCGCTGCAGTGGACCAGCGGCGACATCCTCTTCTCCATCGGCGCCACGAGCGGCGTCGCCCACTCCTCGCTCATCGAGAACGGCACCCTCGAACAACTCCTCGACGTCGCCGACCGCGATCTCTACGCGAAAAAGTGGGTAAAGAAACACCCCGGCGAGCGGCCGGATCTGTACGAGTACCCGGGGAGGAGCGGGGCGGTGGTGGCGTTGCCGGAGGCGGAGCCGGAGCTGAAGAAGAAATTGAAAATTGAAAATTGAAAATTGAAAAATCGATCCACGAAGCGCGTGCCTCGCGTTCCGATCTTTCAATTTTCAATTTTCAATTTTCAATTCGTCGCCGCGACGACCGGACCACCCGCAACGCCCGTCCAGTCACTGTGCGGCTTCCGATTCAGAATCAGATACCGCCACACCAGCTCTCCATACGACCGCGCGACGATGCCGCGCTTTTCGTAGAACGGGCGGAGGAGCTTTTGCAGCTTCGGCAGGTTGTAGAACGGAACGCCGGGGAAGTAGTGATGCTCGAGGTGGTAGTTCGAGTAGAGGAACACGCGGTCCCAGAACCACGAGCCTTTCATGAGCGTCGACCACCTGGCCGGATCGTTGGGGTCGATGTCGTAATGCTGGCCGAGGCGATTGAGCGCGAACGCGATCGGAAAGACGAAGAAGACCGGGACCATGTACAGCTTCCATGCGATCGCCCAGCCCGCGACGAATGCGGTGCCGAACAGAATCGAAAGGTGAAAGACGACGGTCGCGATGCGCTCGCGTGCGATGCGTTTGCGCAGCTCCGGCTCGTACGACGCCGTCTCTTTCGCGGCGGCTCGGAAGTAGATCGGGAAGAGCGCGGGGGTGAAGTAGAGGAACTTCAGCCAGCGGGCGTTGATCTTCGGCGAGAGGTAATGCCGCTTCGGATCTTCCTCATCGGAGCCGAGGCCGGCGTGATGATCGAGATGCCAGCGGGTGAACTGCGATGAAGAGATGCCGCTCGGAATCGCGTACATCAATCCGAGAAGGCGATAGCGCGGCTCGCTCGCCTCGCGCAGGATCGCGCGATGCACGACCTCGTGCAGCAGCACGGTGAAATCGAATACCGCGAAGCCGGCCACGAACGCAAACGGCAGCCACTGATACCAGCGATCGAAATGCACGATGGCAATGCCGCTCAGCACGAGTGCGGACACGTTCGCGAGCGCGATCAGCGCATGCACGAGCGGACGCTTCTGGTGCAACTCGCGCAAAGCCTCGACCGGAATCTCGCGTGCGAGATCGCGTTTGAGCTGCTGCGCGTGATCGGAGTAGTAGGACGCCATCGTCGACTATGTTGAATCGAATCTACACGATCGGCCATTCCACCCGTTCGCCGGAGGAATTTGTTGCGCTTCTCCGCGAGCACGGCGTGACGCGCCTCGCCGACATCCGCCGCTATCCCGGATCGCGCCGCTATCCGCATTTCGCAGGCGAGTCATTGCAGCAGACGCTGCCGCAACACGGCATCGAATACGTGCACTTTCCCGAGCTCGGCGGCCGGCGCAAGCCGCTGCGTAACTCGCCGAACCGCGCCTGGGAAAACGAGCAGTTCCGCGGCTACGCCGATCACATGGCCACCGCCGAGTTCGCACACGCCGTCGAGGCGCTACTCGCAAGCGAACGCGACACGGCGTACATGTGCGCGGAAGCAGTGCCGTGGCGCTGTCACCGCAATCTGCTGTCCGATGAGCTCGTGCGTCGCGGGATCGACGTCACGCACATCCTCGCGCCCGGCAAAGCGCAGAAACATGTGCTGAACAAGATGGCGCGCATCGACGGCGATCGCGTGGTGTATCCGCCCGAGCAGGGGA